>CAJXWI010000255.1 GCA_913062735.1 uncultured Arcobacter sp. | reverse complement strand
ACTATCTATCTTTACGTTAGTCTGCCTCTTTCTAACCCTATATTTTAACACCACTAATACAAGTATAAAAGATTTTGCAAATAACATAGTAAAAGAAATAAGAACTGATTCTATTCCCGATACAATTGAAAAAGACATTAAACAAATACTAAATACTGCTACAGATATTAATAATATAAAATGTAAATCATATAAAGATAATCCTCCTCACCCTTGTAACTATTGTGAAGCTTTTAAAGCATTAGATACTTTTACTTGTAAAAATGACAATAGCAAATCTTCTGGAACTTTCCAACTTACTGACGAGGGATTAATTAAATACTCCATTGGAAGAAGTTATGTATTAAATTCTTCTAGTAATAAAAAGAACTATTTTCAAATTACTGCATCTTATAAAAATGCCAAAAAATATGATAATCGAAATAACTATGAAATAAATGATGAAATAAAATCAAAAATAAACACTCTATCTAATACGGTAAAAGTAAATTATAAAACCCATAATGATGTCGTACAATTTGAGAAGATTTTTTCAATTAAAAATATAAAAGAATATTAATTAAGGAATAAAAATGTCAATAAAAACAAACTACAAAGCATACAAAAATATATTCAATACTCATAGTCTAGAAATTGAGGGTTCAAATAAATATCTGTTAAAAATAAAGATATATGAAATCATTTCAAAAATAGCACTTATAATTACATCTTCGTATATATTACTAATACTTTTTATCTTATTTCAATATGGCAATAAAGATGCTGCACCTTGGATATTTTTCTTTATAGCTATAGGGTGCATTGTAGGTTTCTTTATCTGGAATGGTTTTACTCATTTAAAAATTAATAATATGGCCAAACTTGATAATATTCTTTTCAATAATTTTCTCATAAATAAAATCAATATCTATTATTCTATGGATGAACTTAATAATTATACTTATGACAAGATAGAACATATTACTACCAAACTTTATAATACCATCAATCCAAATCAAACATTAATTGATTTAACAAGCCTAAGCGTTGAAAAAGGTGCACAAGGTATTGTCATTACTAATAAAGAACAATCAAGCCATACAAGTGGTTCTATGAGACGAGGTGGCAGAGGAAATATTAAAACTCAAATTATTGATTCTTCTGAAGCAATTTTAATTAAAAATATACAAAAACAAAATCAAATTTAATTGATTTTATTTTTTATGCTTTTCTTATCTTTTCTATATAAAGAAGAATGAACGATAGTGAATGATGAGTGAAATAGATAAAGATATTTTTAGTCATAATAATGCTAAAACGAGGCCTAATTATGTGCTAAATTACGATAGAAATTTGTACGTACAATAGGCAAACTCGCTTACCCCTAAATAAGGGGTGTTTTTAGCACTTTTTTTTCACGCATATTTTTACAAAAAATCTAAAAGGATTAACATGACTTATGAAGAACAAATTGAAGGCTTAAATGAAGAGATTATTGATTTAGAAAACAGTAATACTAAATTAGAAGATCAGTTGAAAGAAAGCCAAAATGATCTTCAAAATACTCATAATCAATATGAAAATTTAAAAGATGAAAATATGCTACTTCAAAATCGTATTGATGATTTAGAAAACAAATTTGATAGATATAATTTTACGGTTAAAATAATAAGGGATTCTTGTGAATAATGAAAACAAATCAAGTGCTAAGATAATAAAACCTGTATATTCAAATGAAATAATAAATATTAAACTTAATAAAAGATGGTTTAAAATTGATCTGTTTTGGCCTACCGCAAACAATGCAATTTTAGAAATTGATAATATTATTGCTGTTTATATGAGTAGATCGAATCAAGTTGATACTGATAAAATATGTCAATTATTTGGAGCTGATAGAGCACTTGCCATGATCAATAAACATGTAGAAAATGATTTGAATAAAGAGGAGGCATTCCAACAAGTAAATTATTATCAGTGTAAATTATATAATCAGAAATTTACTATAAATACATATGAAGTTGAAAGAATATTTCGTCGACCGAAACAACGTGTAGTTGACTACCTCTGTGAATTAAATGGTCCTGATAATTTAGCCGAAGAGGTATCTGTGAAAAAAGTTAGTTTCTCAAATCGAAATCAATTTAAAAAAATGATAACTTATTATAAGATTGAAAAATCAAATAATAATCAGGCTATCTTTGTATTAAAATAGCCTCTTCAATGGCAAACAAGAGTATAATTTGAGAGTTACTAGTATTGTGGCTTTATAGAGTCACATATCTCTTTATTTAAGCGGTCACATGATTTCTTATATTTTTTGTACTCTTTATATTCTTTATGCATGTATTTATTTAAAAAAG
Organism: uncultured Arcobacter sp.; assembly: GCA_913062735.1. The sequence continues at coordinate 2,579 of CAJXWI010000255.1, read as the reverse complement.
ACACATATGTTTCGTATGAAAAAGAAATTTTTCCATTACCTGAACTATAGAGGATATTAAGCTGTGTAGAAATATCATATCTCACTTCAAGCAATTTTTTAATTGAAGGTACTACTTGTAATAGTATCTCATGTTTAGTGTATATCTTTGATGTATCATCTCCAATACCATAAGTATCAGTCTTCGTAGATTTTGAAGTAATATTATCTTTGTTTTTTGTTTTCATTATTTATCCTATATTTGTTTCTGTATCCGTTCTAAGTCATTGTATTTGCATCTAAATGTCTTTATATTTGTTTTTAGATGGAATTCATCATTATTTATTATCTTTACCTCCATGATTAACATACGAGTATCCTCAATTACAATTGTCTTATTAATCAAAAGGTTTATTCCATTTCGTGTTCTGTCGAATAAAAAATCTTCCAAGTTTTCATTAGTCATATGGTCATTATTTATCAAAGCTGTAAAGATAGTTTTTTTATGTAATCTCTCACTCTTTTTTGGTTTTAACCATTCGTAAAACGAATCAAAGAGTTTTGTTTTTTGATTTAAACTCATTCTTCTTCCTCTTCTTTATTAATATAGTTATATATATTATTATTGTGTGACAGTTTGACACCAGTTCGAATGACAAATTGCTACACGAGCCTTTCCACTTGTCATTAAGGATGACAATTTGCCATCACCTTTTTTTCAATTCATATTGAACAAATTCGTCATACCAAATTTGAGTTGTACGTAAGAAATAAGTTTCTTTATTTGTTTCTATAAGCTTTTTTTCAATTAGTTCTGAAAGTAGCCTTTGCACAGTTCTTTTACTGATGCCAAAATAGTCCGCAATTTTTTGCCGTGAAGAATAACACCAACCCGGAGCGATAGATTCGGGATTATTACTTAGATGGTAAATTGCACTAGCAATACAATATGAATCATTTGATAACCCAAATTTTAAACGTGGATCATGTTGTATCGTTGTATATCCATATTTTGTATTTTCTTTTCTCTTGTCATTTTTGTAATTTTTTGAAATGGCTTTCATGAGTATTTGTTACTTAGAGTTAAATTCAGCAATATCATAAATTGAGAATTTGTATATGAAATACTTTCTTCCAACTCGTGATTTACTCTCTGACTCAAACCTGGGAAGCTTATGTAACTCATTGGCTTTAATAATTTTATTAAATGTAGTAGAACTAATGCCAATACATTTACAAGCTTGAATTGCATTTAATTTGGTTTTACCTGGAAATAGTGTTTTTATCTCCATGAGACACGCTTTTGTTTTGTCAATCATTGTTAATCCTTATTTGTCTTTGATAATGTGAGTTTATATTTTTTTTTAAAAAAATAAAAGGGATTTTTTTCTAAATTTCCCCTTTCTTAAAAAGTTATTTCTGGAGAAAAATATGTATAATATACTTTTTAATACAAGGAATGTCATGAAAGAACTTATTCAAAAAACTATACTTGATCTTAATGAGTGTTTGGCCGAGAGAAGTGAAAAATATTCTAATTTACATGGAGACCAAGCAGCAAATCAATATTGGAATGATTTGGAAGAAAATATTAAATTCAATTTTTTACTTTCATATATTGAATACTATTTTTATTATGTATCAGATGATTATTGTGGCTCACTAGAATCTCCAACAGAGCCTAAAATGACTGAACTTGAAAAGATGAATATTACATTTTTGGAATTTCGAATAATTATAAGAATGATTTTGGATAAATCAATTAGCGGTACATCAGTTTTTGAAGATTTAGTTTGGGGTAGAATTCAAAATAAGGATGATGAGTTTAAACAAGAGTTAATGATGCATCCGCGAGTTTCACCTTTTATGGCAAAACAATTTACGATTGATTTAATTAATGAACATCTAACTAAAGATATAATCCATGAATCTATGAAAGGCTCTTTTACTTTTAATGATATTTTAATAAATAAAGTTAAGTCGCATAAAGAATTAATAGCGAAACTACAATTTATTATACATTGTTCTTATGGGTATTTTATCTTGGATCAAAAAAAATCTACAGTACTGAATGAGGTGAACAAAAATTTTGACAAATGTTCAGTCTTTAAACACTATGGCGATTTTCCTAAAAAGAATGATTATAGAATTTATCTTGAAGAATTGATAAATCTGAAAGAATGAAAGGTTTATAATTTTTGTAATGACAGAAAAAGCAGTTGAACAAATGTAAGTTTGATACTTGCATTTGTTCATAGTAGTTCATTTTGGGTAGATATAAGGTAGCTATATGAAAATCTATGAGCCTTTTAATCCTGCTCTCATTGCCTCAATCGTTGATATACCAGCTTCTTGACCTGTAAAGAGTTTGAATGCCAGTACTCCTTGGTATAAAAGCATATCTTCGCCATCTTTTACTTTAATACCTTCTTTTCTCGCTAGTTTCAAAAATGGTGTTTCTTTTCCATATATACAATCAAAAGCGAAACGCGCATTGAAAAAGATATTTTCAAGTCTTCTTTTTTCAAGAGGATACTCTTCATCTTTTAAACCTGCACTGGTACTATTTACAATAAGGTCAAAACTATCCAACATAAAACT
>CAJXWI010000254.1 GCA_913062735.1 uncultured Arcobacter sp. | reverse complement strand
GTATTGATGCTTCAAAAGACATTATCATGGGGCATTCTTATGGTGGAAAAGTTGCAACTTTATTAAATCCAAAGAATTTAGTGTTATTGAGTTCTGCTGGAATCATTGAAGAAAAATCTGCAAAAATTAAATTAAAAATTAAATGCAGTAAAGTATTAAATATTTTTGGGTTAAATAAAATCACTAAGTACTTTCGTTCAAAAGATGTAGATAACATGAGTGAGAATATGTACGCTACTTTCAAAAATGCTTTAAGAGAAGACCTCAGAGTTGATTTTAAACACTTTTCTAAGAAAGCCTTGATATTTTGGGGAGAAGAAGATACGGCTGCTAGTTTTGATGCTGGCAAACAAATTCATGCACTGATAAAAAACTCTGAAATGATATCTTATAAAGATGATCACTTTTTTTTCATGCGGCATGCAAAAGACATCACACAAAGAATAGAACATGGAATATCTTAATATATTTACCCACATTATTTTAATTATGACTTTAGGTTGGTATTTAATTACTAATTTACAATGGTATAACTACAAGTTAGAGAGAGTTATTTTTAAACATCATAAACAGCATTGGCATATAATGTATTTTATAACGCCCATTGTTTTATATTATTTATTAGAGCCCTTGTATTTTAATGTGTACTTCTACGTTCTTTATTTAAGTTCTTTTGTATTATGGAATAGAAAACTAGATAGAAACTTGGTTTTAACATCAAGGGTTAAGCGCTTTTTATCCTTGCTTTTATTAATTACTTTTTTCTTGAATCTTCTTTGTTTATTTGGAAACTGTAATGGTCTTGCTGTCTTTATTCCTTTAATAGCAGCTTTTCTTATTTCAACATTGATGGAAAAAATGTTTGCAACATCTTTTAAACATCAAGCAAAAAAACGCCTAAAAACAATGAATAATTTGAAAATAGTAGCTATTACAGCTTCGTATGGAAAAACATCAATAAAAAATTATTTGCACCAAGTCTTAAAAAGAAAATATATTACGTATAAAACACCTCGTTCGGTTAATACCATTGCTGGTATTGTATTGGATGTAAATAAAGACTTGCCTAAAAATACGGATATCTATATAGCAGAAGCAGGGGCACGAGTAAAAGGAGATATTGCAGAGATTACACAGTTTTTAGAACCGCAATATTGTATTATTGGCTCTGTTGGTGAGCAACATTTAGAGTATTTTAAAACACTTGATAATATTATTCATACAAAAATGGAACTCTTAAGTTCTCCTAGAATGATTAAAGCTTTTGTTCATGATACGGTACCTGTTTTAAAATATGACAAAATTACTAAATTTCCTAATAGTTTAAATATTACTATGAGCAATTTGGATGGTATTTGGTTTGATGTAATTATTAATGAGAAAGTAGAACATTTTCATGCGCCAATTTTAGGATCTTTTAATGCTATTAATTTAACTGCTGTTATTTTAATGTCTTTAGAATTAGGCATGAGTATTGATGAAATTAAAATCGCTTTAGATGAAATTAATCCCGTTGCACACAGACTTCAAAAGATAGAGGCGGGTGGAAAAATTATAGTAGATGATTCTTTTAACGGCAATCTAGAAGGAATGTTAGAAGCTGTAAATATATCTACAAGTCATGATGGAAGAAAAGTTATTGTAACACCTGGATTAGTTGAATCAACGCAGGAATCTAATATTACTTTTGCAAAAGCAGTAAATGAGGTATTTGATTTTGTAATTATTACGGGTGCTTTAAATGAAAAAGTACTTAGAGAACATATAGATATTAATAAAACATTGTTTTTAGTTGATAAATCACAAATGGAAACAGTTTTAGCAGAAAAAACAAGAGCAGGGGATTTGATTTTATTTGCAAATGATGCTCCTAATTTTATTTAGATTCTAAGGATTAAGAATGGATAATATTTATGCGCCTTGGCGATACAATTATGTGAGTGAAGATAAAATAGAGGGCTGTGTTTTTTGTCATATTTCAAAAAATAAAGAGGATGAGAAAATGCAAGTTCTTTTTCATGACTCCTTGTGTTATGTCGTTATGAACAAATTTCCTTACTCCCCTGGGCATATTATGATAATTCCGAATTTTCATACTTCTAATGTAGAAGACTTAAGCGATGAAATATGGACTATGATGTCTTTACGCGTAAAACAAGGCGTAAAGATGTTAAAAGATGTAATGAAAGCCCAAGGCGTTAATATTGGTATGAATCTAGGATCTGCGGCAGGTGCTGGAATTGAGCAACATGTTCACTATCATTTATTACCACGATGGAATGGCGATACAAATTTTATTACTACAATTGCAAATACACGAGCATACCCAGCTGATTTTGAAGCTATTTTTCAAAAACTAAAAAAGCAAGCCAGTAAATATTTCATCTAAGATGGGTTTTGAGCAAAAATACTTAAAAGAACTTGTTTTAAATGATGAGATTTTTTCTGGAATTTTAAAAGAGGCAAAAAATATAGATTTAATATATTTGTCTTTTAATTTAACACTTACAAAAAATATGATTAATGTTTTATTTGAAAAAAACATTGAAAATGCTAACGTAAATCTTCTAAAAAATTCTTTGTGTTCTCACTTGAAAATACGTGAATTTTTGCTCTTAAAAGACAAAATCTATAATATTTGCATAGCACACAATGAAAATTTACATACGTCAGTTTATGAAGAATTGTTTCTTCTAAATGATTATGATGTGAATATTTCTTTATTTTTTAATAACAGTATTCCCAAGGAATTAAAATTATTATTAGATTCTAAACTTAAACTTGACATCCATTAAACTAAATTAAGCCCAAATACCCCGTATTTAAACCTTTTTATCTCTTTTTCTACTTCTTTTATTTTCTTAGAGCAAATTTACAAATTCCTTCACATTAGTACCATTTGAATACCTTTCTTCTATATCATCAAAGTATAAAAATGGTTTGTTAATTAAAATTTTCAATCTTTTTGATATCTGTCTACTATAAAAGGAATAAAATGGAATGTGTAAGAGTAGAAAACTATATTAATGGTGAATTTGTAACAAGTTCCTTAAATACTATGGACGTAAAAAGCCCAAGTGATGGAAGTACTATTGCAAGTGTTGTTTTAAGTACAAAAGTGGAAGTAGAGCAAGCTGTACAAGGTGCAAAAATTGCACAGAAAAACTGGAAAAAACTAAGTTATAAACAACGTGCAAAATTCTTTTTTAAATATTTAGTTTTACTAGAAGATAACAGAGAAGATTTAGCTCTTTGTATCCAAAAAGAAAATGGAAAAAGTCTTATAGATGCAAATGCAGAAGTTGATAAAGCTATAGAATTATGTGAATTTGCTTGCTCAATTGCCCAAGATGATGTTCATGCCATTTCAGAAGTAAGTACTGGAATTACGTGTAGTGAACAAAGACGACCTTTAGGTATTGTTTCTTCAATTTCTCCTTTTAATTTCCCTATTATGGTGCCTCATTGGACTGTTTTAAATGCAATGATGATGGGAAATGCAGTGATTTTAAAACCTTCAGAAATGACTCCTCTAAGTGCTTCAAAAATGGCAAAACTGTTTAAACAAGCTGGTTTTCCAGATGGAATTTTTTCTGTAATTAATGGTGCAAAAGACGCAGTTGAAGCAATTTGTGATCATGAAGATATCAAAGCCTTATCTTTTGTAGGTTCAACGCCTGTTGCTAAGATAGTATATAAAAGAGCTACTTCTAATTTGAAAAGAGCACTTTGTTTAGGAGGAGCTAAAAACTTCTTAATTCTTACTCCTGATGCAGAACCTAAAATGGCAGTAAGTGATATTATTGCTTCTTTTTCAGGAATGAACGGACAGCGATGTATGGCTGCATCTGTTTTAGTTGCTGTTGGAAATTGTGATCATATTATTTCACAAGTTGTAAGTGCTGTAAAAGAGATATCTAACGATGAAAACTTAGCACCTGTTATTTCAAATGCTGCTGTAACAAATTTAACTACGTATATGCAAAAAGCACAAACTACTGGGGCAAAAATTCTAGTTGACGGCAGTCAATATAAAACAGATAAAAAAGGCTATTACACAGCACCTTCTATTATTGATTATAGAGAGGGTGGAAGAATGGAAAAAGAAGAGGTTTTTGGAGCTGTTTTAGAGATTAAAGGAGCCCAAAGTCTTGAAGAAGCATTAAGTGAACAAAACAATTCTCCTTATGGAAATGGTACTTCGATTTTTACTCAAAGCGGAAAAGTAAGTGAAGATGCAGTTAGAGAATTAGAAGCTGGAATGATTGGCGTTAATATTGGTATTCCAGTACCAAGAGAACCTTTTTCTTTTGGTGGTATTAAAGATTCCAAATTTGGATATGGCGATATTACTGGAAAACAATCTCTTAATTTCTGGAGTGATTTAATAAAAGTGACTACAAAATATTCAGGTGAAAACAAAATAGACTGGATGAGCTAAAACTTGGAAACAATAAGTATCTTTTGATACTTATTGTTAATTGATTTAATTAAAGGAGGAACACACATTATGGATTCTGCTTATGTAGTATTTGAAAATGTTAAAAAAAGTTATGACAATACAAACCTAGTGGTTAAGGATTTTAACTTAAAAGTTAAGAAGGGTGAATTTTTAACCATGCTTGGACCATCAGGAAGTGGAAAAACTACTTGTTTGATGATGTTAGCTGGTTTTGAAGGTGTTACTAGTGGTGAAATCTATTTAAATGGAAAAGCAATAAAAGATATATCGCCTCATAAAAGAAATATTGGAGTAGTTTTCCAAAATTATGCACTTTTCCCACATATGAGTATAGCTGAGAATTTAGCTTATCCTTTAAAGGTGAGAAAACTGGATAAAAAGACTATAAAAGAGAAGGTTGATTATTATTTAAATTTGGTTGAATTAGAAGATTTTAGAAACAGATTCCCTTCTCAATTA
>CAJXWI010000253.1 GCA_913062735.1 uncultured Arcobacter sp. | reverse complement strand
ATAATTGTTTGCAAATACAAACGCTATTACTGATACCAATATGATAAGTATCACAAGCTCAAATAGTGGTCTTATATAACCATTTTTAAAAGCTACCAATATTTCAATATTGTTGAGTTTATAATATAAAAAGGCAATAAATATATAATCTATTTCATTAATTATGTTTTTAGCTGCACAAACCAATAAGTTGTTTTGCTTATTGATTCTATTTTTAAAAAAAACTCTTGCTAGTTTAAATAATAATATATAATCATGGCTGATAGATGCACAATAATTTATATAATTAAATATTTGTTTTTTATTTTTTGTGGATTTTGAATGATATCCGTAAATAAGAGCAATATTAATTTTGTCTTCAAAAGATAGGCACTGTACAAAAAAACGAATCAGAAGACATTTAAATATACTTCAAAATTTCCTTGTTGAAATAAGTAGAGTTACTCAACTAAAATTGAAAATATTGAAGCTAAAGTCAAATCAATACTACTATATTTAACTTTTAATGGTATCACTAAATCTTCCGTTAACCAATCTTCTTGTGGTAAACTATATTCCTCATAAAGATAATGTGCTATGGAATGTTCAATGTAGTCAATTGTGTACAACGGTATAGCCTTTTTTTAATTTTTAATTTTTAATTGTTCTACTTCTTTATAAAACAACTAAGAAATTGTAAAACATCACTATGACAACATTATGTCTGTTTTTTAATTACTTCATGTAGTTTTTCCCAAATCCTAACCATTGCTAAAGTATCAAGATGACAATAAGCTAATAAATCTTTTCTGATTTTTTCTACATTACTTTTGTCTTTGATTAAATGTAAATTAGCAAATGTATCCATAGCATCACCACCATTTTGAATACTACCTAATTTTTTATAATCAAGTTCATCATTATCTGGGAATAACGTTGGTAATACTATTTTAATAGAATATTTACCATTAAATTTAGGGTGATAATAATGTTTATGCTGAAATGGATGTGCAATATCTACAAATCTTTCATTTAAAGCTAATAAGTCATCTTTCATATTGATTTGAAACTCTGATAGGTTTTTTATTTGAGCTTTTTCAAACCCTTGATTAAAAGCTATTATTGAGCCAGTTGGTGTGATATCTTTTAACATTTTAATTGCAAGTTTTTCTCTAGGATCACTATTTTCATCACCTAAAAATTCTTTATGTTCTAAAGTTCCATCTTTATGCAAAATATGAAGAGAGTATTGAAATGTCATCTGAGCATATGGTCTTTGGTTGTCAAATCTTGGAATAGCATTTTGGAATGTTTCAAAGTCAAAGAAATTTATAGGATATTCTATAGTTTCTAAAAACTCTTTTATTTTTGGTTTATCTGTAAAAATCTCTTTTGATTTATGATGTTTTACTTGAAAAGAGTGTCTATCATTTAATTTATAATCATCAGGTATATCATCTATTTTGAAAATGCCATCTTTATATAATTTCCAATCAATTCCTCTTGCATATGAAATATTAAAAATTGAATCTTGTGATGGAATATGCTTCCAACAATGTTCACTAAAATCACAACTATGTGGAGAATCACAATGTTTACTAATATCAATATTGGGCATATCATTTTTAATCATAGTTTCAAACTCTAAAATTTGTAGTTTGATTTTGTCTTGATTGTTTATAACAATGTCAGTAATATCTTCTATATTAAATAATTCATGTACATTAAGTTCACCTTTTCTTGTATAGGAATTATCTATATGTACTACATAGGCTTTATTTAGAGTTAATATTTTTGAGAGAGTAAACCATTGAACAGAAGTATCTTCCATATGATAGTCTTTAACACTAGTAGAACCTTTTATTTCATAGATATCCCATTTTGAACCATTTTTTACAAGTATATCAGCCATTACAAACATGCCATCTTCTTTAAATGCAGCTTCATATATTATATCTGTATCATTATCAATAAGTTCTTTTGTTTTTGAAATCATTGCATTAAAATTATTACCATCAAATTCTATTTCAATACCATTTGGAAATAACTGTTTTGCTAAGACACCAACAGTATTTCCCGTATTAAAAAGTGATTCTTGAGCTTTATCAGCAATCTTTCTTAGTTCGGGTTTGTTTTTATATAACCAAAGAGACTTTTGACATTGTAAGCCTCTTATGTATTGTGATTTTGATAACATTTTAAGTCCTATTGATTAGATAACTTTTTACATATTTTATTTGTGTTAAATATTTACTTCATAAAGTTTGAATTTGATATCAGCTTTATCTAATCTTTCATATACATTCTTTCCAAACTCCCAATTTTCTGGCATAGTATGTTTATATCCAAGTTCTACATCAATTCTGTTTTGTTCTTCTCTTGTAATATGAATAATAATTAGATTATCTTCGATCATTTTAGCAACATCTTCTATTAAATGGCCATCATTAAACATTGAGTATGAATGGCACCTAATTAATGCACAAGGTACAACATGTTCTCTATGTCCTTTACCATTAAGAGATTCTCCTCTTGTAGTGTAACTATCTGGAATCAATGTTTCAAATAGTCTACTATGACCACCGCACTGCAAACTTTCTTTTTCTTCTAAATTTGATATTCTCCAATGACTATATAGAGCATTTGCCGTTCGTAAATATGCTTCATTCTTTTTTTCTTTTTTACTAAATTCTCTTTCCATTTCATTTCCTTTTTATTTTTTTACAAGTTTTAATTATAGGTAATGCATCTAATTTATTGCTCTAAATTCTGTATATATTAATCTGATTCTTGAATCCTATTCACAATATCATCATATGTACATATTTTGTAATTCATTTTAGACATGTTTTTCCTTTTTTTGTAATATGGTCAATATTTCTTTATTATCTTCTAATAACTCATACATTACTTTTCCACTAACACCTCTAACTTGAGGCTGATAAAAATCCATAACTATTGTATTTTCATATTTTGCTGTTATAAATTTTCCATTCTTCTCATTTATACTATGTAAATTTTTATTTCCAATAACAGTTTTCAATCCAGATAAAACTCCTTTTCCACAGCAAATAATTATATTGATATCTCCATCCTTAGAATGAGTATAAAGATCCAATTGTTTTTTTATATTTTCTTTATATTTTTTTATTGCTTCTTTTAATTCATCTGTGTTAGTAGAAGCTTTTCCCGGTGTTTTTTTTAAGTTCATCATAGCAATCTTTGAAAAAATATTTTTCCTTCCTCCTTTGGGAACTTTGCTATATTCTTCCAAGCTCATTACATCATTTAAAAAATAATTTGCCCATCGATAAATATTGTTGAATGTTTTCCCAATTGGCTTTCCTCCTGTATGCTCTTTTCTATAATTTCCATTTTTCGATTTTTTATATTCACCAGTTAGCTCATCGCGTAGATATTTACCATTTTTTGATTCTGCATATTGATCTGTTTTGTAGAATACTCCATTATCCAGATATTCTCTTGTATCCCAATTTTCTGCAGTACCATTAGTTTCTTTTGCCAAGAATAATATTTTTACTTTTGAGTCTTGATAGTTTTTTCCTGCGCCATCTTTTGAAAAATATTTATTTTCAAGTATTAATTCTTTCCACTCTTTTAATATTTCATTCTCTTTGTCTCTTAAGTTCATTATCTTCCCCTCTAATCTATTTTTAATTGTTGCATCAAAAAGTTCATAAGCTTTTAATGTATCATAATCACTTGCATGCGCCTTATCTTCACTAAACTCAAGCCCATAAGCTTTACATGCTTCACTAAGTTTTGGACTCTTGTATCCCTTGCCCTTTTTTATACCAACATATTTGCTATTTTCTCTCATTGTACAAAAAATTGAGTAGATCTTACTCTCAATCTTTTCTTTAATAATTTCGGGCAAAAACTTTTTGTCAAAGTTTATATTATGCGCAATAAAGTTATCAACTTCAAATTCATCTATAATATCAATCAACCAGTCATGGTCATCTTTGAAGTATTTAGGATAATCACAATTATTTCTTTTATCTTCTATTACATCTTTCGTTAGTCCATGTACTTTAGTAGCATGATAGTTATATGGTTCATTGGCATAATAGTATCTCGTTTGTTCATTTATAACTTTACTTTCACTACAAATTATAAAACTAATAGATAGGACACTACAATTACCTAATCCATTTGTTTCTGTATCAAATACAAAATTTACGTCATTTATCATTGTTATACCTTTGTATATTTTTATTATAAATCATTCAAATACCAGATTAACTCTTGTTTGATTTCTTCTCTTATTGATACTGGTTCAAGTACCTTCATATATGGTAACCAATATTTTACAAGTGGCATTATTTCCATTTTAGAAGTAATCTTTATTACAATATCAATTGAACCATCTTCATATACTGACTCAATCATTTGTGTAGGTGATATTGGCTTTCTTGTTAAGTATTTGGCAATCTCATTTGAAGCATTGAGTTTCACTTCAAATGGCTCTTGTTTTGCATTAAACCAAACAGAAATAGCATTGGTTAATAACTCTTCTATTTTTGCTTCAACTGTAAAAGTTTCTTCTAATATTTTAATCTTCGAAATATTTTTTAAATAGTATTTTTTTACTGTATCTTTATCATTTGTATCTAAAGCAATTAAATACCAAAAGCCTTCAAAATTTGCAATATTTAAAGGTTTAATATTTAGGTCAATAACTTTAGCTTTTTTAATTTTATACAAACATTTTATTTCTTGTTTTGATTTTATAGCTGACTCTAAAAACTGTACAACATCAAGTTTATCTCCAATATCTTCAAGGTTTAACTTTGCATAGATTGGACTAAACTCTTCATTTTTTATTTTAGATAGTAAAGCTTTTGCTTATACTCATCTTATGCCTAAACCATAAAATGAAATAACTTTATTTGGAATTACTAAATATGGATTCTTCACTTT
>CAJXWI010000252.1 GCA_913062735.1 uncultured Arcobacter sp. | reverse complement strand
GATAAAGAGATAAAAGAGAAGTTTTTTAATAAATTTGTATCTGTAATAGACAGAATGTTTGATAATAAAGTAGATGAAAGTCTTGACACAGAGTTTAAACTAGAAGATTTATATGAGGAGTTGGAAGATTTCTTAGAAGATGCTGGAATAGAGTGTTTTCAACCAAATATAGGTGATAAGTTTGATAGGCAGATTCACGAAGCAACTAAAAAAGTTGAAGTTCAGGAAGAAGAGTTGGATAAGACTATCCAAAATGTTCTAAGTTATGGATACAAAGTAAATGATATTGTAATTAAGTCATCAAAAGTATCAGTTAATAAATTTATAAAATAAGAAAAAATAAAGGAATACGATGAGTACAGTAGTAGGAATAGATTTAGGGACAACAAATTGTGCTGTTTCATATATAAATACACGTGGAGATGCAGAGATTTTGCAAAATACAGAGGGTGATAGCACTACTCCTAGTGTTGTACAATTTGATGGTGATGAAATTATTGTTGGAAAAGAAGCAAAAAACTCATATGTAATATCTCCAGATGAAACTGTAGTTTTTGCAAAAAGATATATGGATAATCCATCTTCATTAGGTTTCGATTATGAAGGAAAATCATACAGTGCCATTGATATTTCAGCAATTATATTAAAAAAGTTAAAAGAAAATTCTGAAAAAAAACTTGATGATACGATTACAGAAGCTGTAATTACAGTACCTGCATATTTTGATAATACAGCTAAAGAAGCTACAAAACAAGCTGCGGAAATAGCTGGATTAAAGGTCTTGAGACTTATTATGGAGCCAAGTGCAGCTGCATTATATTATTCTTACATGAATGATAATAAATTTAATAATAAAAGAGTCTTAGTTTATGATTTAGGTGGAGGAACATTTGATGTTACAACACTAGAAATTGGTGATGGAACGTTTGAAGTATTATCTACTGATGGAAATGCTTTCTTAGGTGGAGATGATTTTGATAATGCTATTATTGACTGGTTATCTTCTGAATTTGAAGCGGAAAATGGTTTTGATGTTAAAAACGATAAAATGGCACTTCAAAGACTAAAAGATGCAGCAGAAAATGCTAAAAAAGAATTATCTTCTGCTGAATCAACAGAAATTAACTTACCGTTTATTTCTATGGGAAATGCAGGTCCTGTTCACTTAGTTAAATCATTAACTAGAGCAAAATTTGAATCTATGACTGAAGATTTAATTACTGAAACATTAGAGCACATCAAAACGGCACTTAAAGATGCTGATTTAGACAAGGGTGAAATTGATGAAGTAATTATGGTTGGTGGGTCTACAAGATTACCAAAAGCAAACTCAATTGTAAGAGACTTTTTTGGAAAAGATTTAAACAAAGGTGTTAATCCTGATGAAGTAGTTGCCGCAGGTGCTGCTATTCAAGCAGGAGTATTGAGAGGAGATGTTAAAGATGTTCTTTTATTAGATGTAACTCCTTTATCTCTAGGAATTGAAACATTAGGTGGAGTACTTTCAAAATTAATTGAAAAAGGTACTACTATTCCTGTTAAAAAGTCTCAAACATTCTCAACTGCAGAAGACAATCAACCAGCTGTTTCTATTCACGTAGGACAAGGTGAGAGAGAATTTGCTAAAGATAATAAATCTTTAGGTATGTTTGAATTAGCTGATATCCCAGCAGCTCCAAGAGGTGTTCCTCAAATTGAAGTAACATTTGACATTGATGCAAATGGTGTTTTAAATGTATCTGCAAAAGATAAAGGTACTGGAAAAGAAAATAAAATTACTATTTCAGGATCGTCAGGATTATCTGATGATGAAATTGAAAAAATGGTTCAAGAAGCTGAAGCGAATAAAGAAGCAGATTCTAAGAAAAAAGAAGTAATTGAAGTTAGAAATCAAGCAGATGCTTTATTACACCAAACTAAAAAAACATTAGAAGAAAATGAAGAAGCTGTTTCAGAAGAAGAAAAAACTGCAATTGTTGATGCAGCAGCTGCACTGGAAGAAACATTAAAAGATGAAAATGCTAGCAAAGAAGATATTGAAGCTAAATTAAAAGATTTAACTGAAAAATCACATAAATTAGCAGAAGCTATGTATAAAAAAGAAGGCGATGCAAATGCAAAACCTGATGCTAAAGCTAAAAAAGATGACGATGATGTTATCGATGCTGAAGTAGAATAAGACCAATTTATTTAAAAGTAAAACCTTTGGGTTTTGCTTTTTTTTTGAAAGAATTACATGGAAACAATTATTTTATTAAGTATATTTTTTTTATTGACTGTTTTTTCAACACTTTTATATTTAAAAAATAAAAATTCAAGAGTTGATTTGTTAAATGCAGGAGAATGTCCTTCTTGCCATGAAAAAGCAAAAACATTTTATGATGAAAATACACGAACACGTTTTAAAACAGAAGTTATAAAAGCAAAAGTACTAAAAAATCACGGCTGCTCAGGTGTAATGGAAATTGAATATGTTTGTAATGCTTGTGAATTAAAAGAAGTACATCCAAGAAACGCGTAAATACTTTTAAAAGCTTTTATAAGCCACTCTTTATAAATACTAGTGCATAATCAGTGACAAAATTATTTGTCACAAAGGATGTGCTTGAAATCAATTAAAACCTTAGCCCTTACAATACTTCCTATTTTTATTTTCACTGCTTGTAGCCCTAAACTATATACTTTTAAAGATATTTCAAATGCCAAGATGCAAAAAATGGAATTTTCTGATTTAGAAGGTTTTGAAGAAGATAATCTCAGCCTTGCGCTTGATGTTTTTAACAAAGGATGCAAAAGAAGTAAAAGAAAAGAGCTTTTTAAAAGTGTTTGTAAAAAAGCAAGTACTGCAAAAGATGCAAAAGTATTTTTTAAAAACAATTTTACTCCCTATAAACTGCTTAGCAAAGATGCCAAAGATGAAGGAATTATTACAGGGTATTATGAACCTTTATTACAAGGAAGTTTAAAAAAAACCAGTGTTTATAAATATCCTATTTATAAAGTACCAAAAGATATGTTTTTCGTGGATTTTTCTAGTGAATACCCTGAACTTAAAAAATACCGCCTTCGAGGTAAAATTGTAAAAAACAAAATTGTTCCTTATGATACAAGAGAAGAAATTATAAAAAAAGACAAATTAGAGGTTATTTTATATGTGGATGATAAAGTAGATTTATTCTTTTTACACATTCAAGGTTCAGGAAAAGTACAATTAAGAGATGGCTCTTATGTCAATATCTCTTATGCCAATCAAAATGGAAGAAAATATAAATCTGTTGGTAAACATATGATTAGAAAAGGTTATATTGGAAATGGTATTGACGCATCTATGCAGGGCATGAAAAAATGGTTTAAAAACAATCCTTCTTTAACCGATGTTACTCTCAATCACAACCAAAGTTTTATCTTTTTTGCGCAGGCAAAAAGAGGAGCTACTGGAAGTTTAGGGGTTGAATTAGTAGGTGAGCGAAACTTAGCAGTGGATAGAAAATATATTCCTTTAGGAATGCCTGTTTTTATTCAAACTAAAAATCCTCTAAACAAGTCTAAAATTAATCAAGTAATGGTAGCTGCTGATACAGGTGGGGCTATTAAAGGGGATATTAGAGCTGATTTTTTTTATGGTTTTGGTCCAATGGCTGAAGCACAAGCAGGTCGTATGAAAGAAAAAGGTAAGTTGATTTTATTAATACCAAATAAGTGATAAAGATATCACTTATTTTTAGGATACAAGCTTAATTATTTTAAGATAATTAAGCGCTTGTACCCCCACAACAGGATGAAGAAACAGCTGCTTTAGTAGCAAATGAAATTAAAAAGTTGTTTTTGTCTTCTGTAATATCAAAATTATGTTTTCCACAAAATTTTTCATTCATGATATTTTTCATTTCAAGGGCTTTCATTAAAGCGTCATCTTTTGAAGCAATACTTGATTCAAGTTCAAAACCACTTCGTTTAACACAACCGCATTGGTGTGTAATAGTAATATTATGCATTTTTTTCCTTAGTAAATCTATCTTTAAAAATAGCTAAATTTTGCTTAACTTACAAGACTTTATGAAAGCTCCTTATATGTGTATTAGCTTGGGCATTATAAAAATAAGTGAACTTTGGCTAAAATGTCAATAATACAGTTTAAGGATACGAATGCACATTACAAATATCATTTCTCAAGTCTTTGGAAAGTTCGCGAAAAAAGAATTTCCTACTTTTATTCAAAGCATTATAAATAATGGATATGTTAAATTTTTAGGTTTAAATATGAGTGAATTTAGACAGGCGAAATATTACAAATCATTAAATGATTTATTTACAAGAGAATTAGCCATAAATAGAGAAATCAATGTAAGCCATGATACGTTTATCTCACCTGCTGATTCTTTTATTACTCAAGCAGGAAGCTTAAAAGGTGACTTGGCTTTACAAATTAAAGGTATGGAATATTCGCTGGAAGAACTTTTAACTTTTCATGCAAGTAAAAACATAGATAAAATGAGAGATGGTAAATATATGAATTTTTATTTATCACCTAAAGATTATCACAGGTATCATGCTTCAATGGACTGTAAAGTTAGAAAACTTATTCATGTTCCTGGAAAGCTATATCCTGTAAATATTCCTTATCTAAAAAAAGAATTGGGTTTATTTGTTCAAAATGAAAGAGTTATTTTGGAGTGTTATACTAAAGAAAATAAACTTTTTTATATGGTATTTGTAGGCGCTTTAAATGTGGGACAAATGGTATTTAATTTTGAGCCACAAGTTGAAACAAACAAAGATGTAAAAGAGATTCAAGTTTACGAATATGAGGATCTAAGTATTAAAAAAGGCGAATGTTTAGGTTATTTTAAAATGGGTTCTACTGTTTTAATGTTTTGGGAAAAAGACATGGTAGATATTCTTGACTTACAAGATCAAAGTGTTTCTTTTT
>CAJXWI010000251.1 GCA_913062735.1 uncultured Arcobacter sp. | reverse complement strand
ACAATTACGAACGAAGCACCAAACTACCACGTCTAAAAAGTGGAGTAAAGCATCATCTTTTTGCTTTACTCTGCGTTGAAGAATTAAATTAAATGCTCATTGACTATGTGTCAATTCCCCTTTAATTTAATTATTCGCCTTGATTAAAACAAAAATATAATACTTTCCTCCACTTTTTTCTAATGATTTATTATTATAATTTTAAACTTTTTTCTTCCTTTTTTCTCTTTCTTTTGCTAATCAATTTACTTACTATTTTATAATTATATATGAGTATAATATTAACAAAAAATATTTTGTTAAATTTATTGACAAAATAAAATTTGTCTGATATAATGACAAAATAAAATTTGTTAAAGGATATTCATGCCATTTATTACAGGACAAGTAGTAAGAAATAAAAACTTTTGGAATAGAAAAATTGAACTAGAAGACATAT
This sequence comes from uncultured Arcobacter sp., assembly GCA_913062735.1. The sequence goes on along the minus strand of CAJXWI010000251.1, from coordinate 4,497 downwards.
GGGAAGCCATACAAAATGGTGAACACACTTTATTAGTTGCGCCAAGACGAGTTGGAAAAACTTCTATAATGTACAAAGTTTTAGATGAACCAAAAGAAGGTTATGTTGCTCTATATTTAGATAGTGAAGAGGACAATTTTGAGCATGAATTTTGGGCTAGATTATTTAACGCTTTAAAAAAAGAAGAATTTACAAATAAGTTTAAGTCAAATATGACAAATTTTAAATCCTTCATTAAGTCTATAGATATCAAAAAAATATCACTTAGTGGCATAGAGTTTGGAGATGGTAAAGAAGTTGATTATAAAGTAGCTTTTGAAGAATTGATGAGTAGTTTACCGAAAAAGGAAAAAGTTATCATTATGATAGATGAGTTTGCTCAAACTATTGAAAATATTATAAAATATGATAGTAAAAAAAATGCCCTAAATCTTTTAAAAACTCATAGGGCAATAAGACAAGCCAATCAATCTAATAATATAGTTTTTATTTATGCAGGTTCAATAGGGCTTGAAAGTGTCGTAGCAAAATTAGATGGAATGAAGCATATAAATGATTTGAAACCTATCAAAGTATCGCCTTTAGAAACAGATGATGCTAATGATTTTATATTACACTTACTTACAAGTAATAGTATTGAAATAGGTAAAACTCAAATAGATTATATGCTAGATAAAATAGAGTGGCTGATACCTTTTTATATACAACTTATTTTAGATGAAATAAAAAAACTAAGCAGAAAGAATCCAAATATTACAAATAATACTGTCGATAGTGCGATAAATAATGCACTTGAACATAAAAACTATTTTGATAACTGGAGAAGTAAGATAAAAGAAGCTTTTAGTGATGAAGGATATCTATTTTCAAAAGAGGTTTTAAATGTTATTTCTGAAGATAGGACTATATCTAAAAATGATATATCAAATATAGCTGATAAATATAAGCTTAGTGATGATGAAAAAAGAGAGACTTTACAGTCTTTAGTTTATGATGGATATATCAATAATACAGATGATATAAAAATATATAGATTTAACTCTCCAATACTTAGAATGTGGTGGTACAAATATGTTGCAAACTAATTATACAAGCTATAAATATAACCCAAACGAGATTAACGAAAAAGTTTTTTTAGAAAGATTTGTAATTCGAAATGATATATTTGAAGATATATTTGAAGATATAAAAAATGTAGATTTTGACGTATCAAATCAGCATTATATAATAGTGGGACAAAGAGGCCAGGGCAAAACTTCTTTTTTAAGAAGAATCTCTATTGCTATCAAAAATGATAAAAAATTATCTAAGTTTATGATACCTGTGAAATTTTCTGAAGAACAGTATCAAATTCGTTCTTTATGTAGATTTTTTGAAGTAATTGCTGAAGAACTACAAGAAAACAGTAATGAAATATTTCCAAGTATTTTAGATGATTTAGAAAGTCATATAGATGATGACGATTATAATTTAAAGTGTTTTGAATATTTTGAAGAGATGGTAAAAAGTCAAAAGAAAAAACTCATTATATTATCAGATAATATAGATGAACTACTTGGGAAATTAAAAGAAAAAGAACAAAGACAACTAAGACAGATACTTATAACTTCTTCAACTATTAGAATAGTTGGCGCATCTACAAAGATGATAGAACAACATTTTGACTATGCTAAACCTTTTTATGAATACTTTAAGATTGTAAAACTTGATGGTCTTGATTATGATGAGAGTATCAAATTTTTGAGGGTTATTGGAGATAAAGAACAAAATAAAAAGATAGAAGAAATTATCAAAAAATCTCCACAACGAATAGAAACCCTTAGACAACTTACTGGTGGAGTACCAAGAACGTTAGTCATGTTATATGATATATTTATTGAAAACAATGAAACTGCTTTTGAGGATTTGTTAAAAATACTTGATGATGTAACTATTTTGTATAAAGATAGGATGGATAATCTACCAGACATTTTGCAAGACATAGTCCATAATATAGCCATGAATTGGGATGGAATAAGTACAAAAGAATTAGCAATAAAAACAAGGTTAGAGAGTAAGTCTGTATCTTCACAACTAAAACAACTTGAAAAGTACCATATCATTGAGTTTGAGAGTATTGGTAAAAATAAAATATATAAAATAAAAGAAAGATTTTTTAATATTTGGTATCTTATGAGATTTGGTAGAAAAAAAGATAGAAACAAGGTTGAGTGGTTAGTGAAATTTTTAACATCATGGTATGATAAAGACGAACTTAATATAAAAGCAAAAGATTTTATAAACTCTATAAAAGATAAAAATTTAAATGAAAACTATGCATATCATATGTGCGAAGGCTTAAGTTATGCTGGACTTGATTTACAAATAGAGCATGATATGAAGCTAAGCATAAAAGAGTACTTCGACAAAGAAAAATCAAGTTTAAGAAATGAAATATCAAAATCAGATTTTGACATATTACACGAAGCTGTTAAGTTAAATGATAATAAAGACACACACAAAGCTATAAAAATATTAGAAGAATCACAAAAAAGTAGTAGTACCGTTATTTCAATAATGGCTTCTTTTTATCATGAATTAGCAAACTATGAAAAAGCAGAAGAATATTATATAAAAGCTATTAAAAGTGGAAGCAATGATGCATTGAATAATCTTGCTATTTACTATAAAGAACAAAAAGAATATGAAAAAGCAGAAGTGTATTATTTAAAAGCTATTAAAAGTGGAAATAATGACGCCTTATTTAGTCTTGCAATTTTATATGAAGTACAAAAAAAATATGAAAAAGCAGAAGTGTATTATTTAAAAGCTATTAAAAGTGGAAATAATAGTGCTTTAAATAGTTTATCATGGTTCTATTTTGAACAAAGTAAAAAAATAAATAAAGCCATAGAATTAGTTACTCAAAGCTGCAACAATAAAAAAGATTTTTATAATACACATACTCTAGCGATTATTTTGTTATGGAATGACGAATTTGAAGATAGTTATAGTAACTTTCAAAGCTGGCTAGAATATGATAATGCTTTAGAGTCTGAAAATGATATTATTATTTACTTGAATTTACTTATATCAAAAGGACAATATTATAAAGCAAAAGAGTTTTTAGAAATACAAAAATACCAACTTAAAGATAGATATAAACCTATTTGGTACGCATTAATGACTTTAATGCAGAATGATTTTCCAAATGAGATAAAAAAAATGGGGAGTGAATTGAATCAAAGTGTTAATGAAATATTAGATCAAATTGAATTATATAAAGAAAAATATTCTTAGAAAAAGAATCTCATATCTACAAAGAAAAGGGGTCTGCCCCTAATTAGTAACTTTCTTAAAAATCATTATGAAGTGATAAAAACCTAAAAAAAGTTTTGAATATAAGAAAAAACCTTAGTTTTTTAATAAGAGGGGCTCAAAATAGCTTGTTAATCTTAAATGTTATAAGATTTTTTCATTACTTGGCTTTTCTAATTTCTTTTTTATGTTTTTCCTTATACAATACAAAAAAATATAACACTAGGCTAGAATATGAGTACTAAAAAAACTCTTCAAGTATTAAAACTACTTCTTCAGAAAAAATGGCGGCTAGAAGCAATCAAGACAAGAACAGCGTTAGGGTTGGTTTCTCTCAAAGTAGATATGAGAATGAGCAGGTAATTAATGCAAGAAAGGGTGCTAATTTAGAGCTGGCCAAAAAGAAAGCCAAAAAGAAAAGCAAATTAGCTAAAGCCTCCAAACGAAAAAACAAATAAAATTACACCCTAGGGGTAACAAATCCACTTTTGGAATTGGAATTCTGGGGCAGTATACTTAATTGATTAAATCTAAAATCTCACACTCTAAAAGCATTTTTTAAAGATGCTAAAATTCATTTATCTCTGAAATTTAATTTTAAACACTTAGCTATTTTATTCAATATTAAAATTTGTCAATTCTGTGTCGCAAACTGTGACGCAGTTTTTGTATACTCAATTTAGAATTAAAATTAAGGTGCCTGCCCCCTTTTTTTGTACTAGCTACTGTAGACCGGAAGAAGACTGTATACAGGCATAAATGTAGGCAAAATTTTGAATTTTCATCAAATTTCTTATTTCGTAAAATTTAAGATTTATTTAAGCAAAATTGGAAATTACTTCTGATATACTTCTGATATATCAGTTGATATATCACTAGTTCAAAGTGTTATATTATTACTTAAATGTAAATAATTAGTACAAAACATTAAATTAGCTAAAACTGCTGCTGACATAGGTAATAAAAATGTTAGAGAACCTAGACTTCCATAATATAGAAAAGAAAGAGAAGCAGTTCAAGCTGTAATCGATTTAGGTTTAAAAAACAGACCAAATTACCAACACTATAATAATATAATTTAGACAAAACAAAAGGATATAATGATGAATAAAAGAGAAGCAAATAGTACAGATTGGCTTTATACGGTTATGCCGGCCGTGTTTACATGGCTAAAAGAGTCAGAATCCGGTGCCCTTGAAA
>CAJXWI010000250.1 GCA_913062735.1 uncultured Arcobacter sp. | reverse complement strand
CGGAAAAGTTATTTTGTTGTTTTGTGTTCCACAAACTAGAGGTTGAGGAAGAGATATTCAGAATTTTATGTCCTATTTCTTGTTGCCATACAATGTTGAAGATTATTAAATTATGGATACCACAATTTTGACACTAAAATATTATATAATTTTGTGTTAGTCAGAGAAAACGAGGAAAAGTTATGCTTCCGAATAAAATAATACCAATTACTGGTAAGTCCTTATATCTTCCAATTTCATTGACTTTAATTATAATAATTACTCGTTTCATTGATAATTTCCTTTTATTCCATTTTATAGCAGAATCTTTTGCAATATTTGTAGCACTATGTATTGGTTTGATAGCCTACAATACTTTTTCTTTCACTAGAAATACATATATTCTTTACATAGGAACAGGATACGCGTGGATTGCTATTCTAGATTTGTTTCATACATTAACTTTTCCTAAGATGAATATGTTTATTGTGGAGGGAGTCAATACAACAGCCACAATTTGGTTGGGTACAAGAATATTTGAAGCACTACTACTTTTAACAGCTGTTTATATTAGTAGCAAAGAAATTCCAATTAAAAAGCTAAACTTTATCTTTTTTAGTATTTCTGTTGCAGTATTAATACTTGCATTCACTTCTCCATTAAATTTGTATATAGTGGGAGAAGGACTTACTCCATTAAAAAACTCAATTGAATATTTTATTGTTTGTCTTCTTCTAATAACACTCATAATGAATAAATATTATATTAAGGATTTCAATAAAAATATTTTTCCAAGTATACAAATTGCAATAGTATTTACAATACTCGCAGAGCTTAGTTTTACAACTTATGTAGTTTGGGATGGCTTGCCTGCTCTATTAGGACATGTATTTAAGTTTTTATCTTTTTGGATTATATTTGAAGTAGTTGTGAAAACATCTCTTAATAAACCAATGGAATTACTGAAAAATGATATTTCAAGTTTTGATAATATTCCTATTCCAGCCATAACTGTTTCTATTGATGGCATTATAAAACAAGTAAATAAATCCGCATGTCATTCATTAAAGTTAGAAGCTTTAGATATATTAGAAAACAGTAACCATAATCTATTCCATCCCAATAATTTAGATCAACAAGAATGTGAAATTTGTAAATCAATTAAAGACAATGAAATACTCGACGAATATGAAATATTTGATAAATATAATGATAAATATTACCTATTTTCAACTAGCCGAATTGGAAATAGCAATTTCAATATTGGTATGGTTCAAATTCGTAATGATATAACAAGCCTAAGATTAATGGAAATTGAAAAAAATAAACAGCTAATTATTAATGAAAAAATATATAAAGATTTGTTTGAATTAAATGAATCAATTATATTACTGCTTGACCCTACAAATGGAAATATAATCAATGCAAATCATACTGCAATCACTTTTTATGGATATGATAAATTAAAACTACTTGGCCTAAATATATCAGACATAAATGGATTATCACGAAAGGAGATAAAAGAAAAACTGGATATGGTAAGGCAGCATAATCTAATAAATCATTATTTGAATTTTGTTCATAAATTAGCAAGTAATGAAAAAAGAAATGTTCGAGTTTATCCTAAACATTCAATTTACTATGATCAACCAGTAATCTTCTCAATTATTGTTGATGTTACAGATGAATTAAAAACTAAAAATGAATTAGTAGTTATGAAAAAAGATTATAAATATTTATTTAATAATGTAGAAGTATCTATTTTTAACGAAGATTATTCAGAGATTTATAAAGTATTTGAAGACCTTCGTTCAAAAGGAATAATAGATTTAAAAGAGTATATAACTAACAATCCACAGTTTACAGTAAATATGGCTAAGAGTATTATAATAAATGATGTAAATAACACAGCAATAACTCTGTTTAAAGCAAAAAATAAAGATGATTTAAAAAATTCTATTTTAACTACATATGGGGAAAATACACTTGAAGTTTTTAAAAAGAAACTCATATCCATATGGAATAACGATGATGTATTTAAATGCGAATCAGATTTTATTGATCTTGAGGGTAATCATATATATGGAAATATTTCACTTTTCATTCCCAAAGTAAAAGAAGATTATCAAAGGGTGCCTGTAACAATTTCAGATATTACACAGATTAAAGAAAAAGACAGAATTATGAATCAACAATCAAAAATGGCAGCAATGGGTGAAATGATAGAAAATATAGCACATCAATGGAAACAACCTCTGTCTGTCATATCAACGGTTGCAACAGGGGTAGATTTTAAAATGGAAATAAATGAGTCATTAAGTAAGGAGGAGATGAGTGGATGGACAAAAATTATTAATAATGAAGTTCAACACCTTTCACAAACCATTGATGATTTTAGAGATTTTTTTAAAACGGATAAGGTAAAAAAAGAATTTTCTATATTAAAGACATTCGACAAAACTCTCAAATTGTTAATTCCACAATTTAAAACTACAAATATAGCTATTGTAAAAAACATCCAAGATATTGCTATAACTGAAATGGAAAATGAGTTAATACAAGTATTTATTAATATCTTAAATAATGCGAGAGATGAACTACTTAAAATAACAAAAGATAAAAAAATTATTTTGATAGATGTTGTAACAAATAAAGATTTTGTAGAAATAAGTATTAAAGATAATGCAGGTGGTATTCCAGAGGAAATTATAAAGGATGTATTTAATTCTCATTTTACAACAAAAGAAGATTCAGGTGGTACAGGTATTGGTCTATACATGTCAAAAGTAATTATTGAAGAACATATGAAGGGAACAATAAAAGTAGTTAATAGCAACTTTATACATGAAAACTTAACTCATACTGGAGCACAATTTAAAATAAAATTACCTTTGTCTCAAAAATAATCTAATTAGAATCTCTTCAATTCATAGTAGGTGGAATACTACTCACAGATATTCCTCTCATTCTTTTAGAAGTGGATTAATTACAGATATGGCAAAATCAGTCAATCAATCCAAAATTTATAAAAGAATTCATTGGACATAGTGATATCAAAACAACGATGAGATATGTACGACCGACGAGTAAGGATTTAAAAGAGTGTTTAGTTAGGTAATAACATTAATAAGGAATACTGATTTTTCCATTTTAATTAGGGATGACTTAATAATAATAGTATTAGAATATATTTAAAGAAAAGATTTAATCAAACTTGTAATAACTAAAAGGTGTTAGAGTTGAAAAATATATCTTATGAATCCAGAATTTTTATTATTACAATACTAGCTGCACTTTTACCTCTTACTCTATACTCTCTAATAAGTATATATAACTCTTCCAAAACCGTAACTGAGATTATAAAAAAAGAATTACAAAATAAATCTACTTTAGTTGCCTATGATATTGATAAATTTATAGCAGGACGTATTACTAATACTAGAATCCTTTCTCAAGCAGATGTTTTAGAAGGTGAAGATATAAACAAAATCATTCAGTATTTGACCGAAATTGTTGAAGCTGATGAGTGGATTGAAGATATTGATATTATTTTACCATCTGGAATTATTATTGCTAGTTCTGGTATTCAAAATGAAAAAGGTTTATCAATACTTGAATCTAGTGCAGAGATAAGAGAACTATTTTTAAAAGCTGTTGATGCAAAACAAGGTGACGTGTTTGTATCAAACGCACATATACTTGATACAGGTCCAGGTATCCAATTTATTACACCAATTACAGATGACACTAATGCAATTGTAACTAGCATACTTACAATTGAAGTAAATCTAAAACATATAGCTCAAATTGTTTCTCTTTTTGATAAAGGAATAATTGGTGACAAATATGTTTATATTGTTGATAATGATGGAAAAATAATTATTTCAGATGATCCAGATACAGAACTTTATGATGTTTTCCCAGATTTATCTGTAAATCCAAAATTTTTAAATGCTTTTTCTAATCAAGGCGATATTGGCAATATTATTTATAAAGACATTCATAATGATGAAGTTATGGCTGGTTATTCAGATATGTCTGAATTTGGCGTAAATAAAGGTCTGGATTGGAGTATTATTGCAATTGCTCCTTTAGAAGATATTACGGCACCTCTTAAAAGTTTAGAATGGAAACTTTTTACTGTAGCTCTGATAATTGCATTTATTTCACTAATAGTTGTTTATAAATTTACAAGTAAAGCTACAACAATTCTAAAGGATATTGCATTTAACGCAGATCAAATTTCTCAAGGAGATTTTTCAAAAAAACTATCTAAAGAGATTCACGCTAAAGGAGAAATTGGTTTATTGATTATTTCTTTTGATAGAATGACTCTAAAAATCAATGAAGTAATTAGTCAACTAAAAGAAAAAAATTTGGAATTAGAAGAACTCTATATTACAGATAAATTAACTGGACTTTTCAATAGACACAAGCTTGATATGGCAATTGGAGAAGAAATTAAAAGAGCAGAACGGTTCAATTATAGTTTTGGTGTAATATTATTAGATATTGACAATTTCAAAAGTACAAATGATACATATGGACATCAAGAGGGCGACGTGGCTATTAAAGCAGTTTCTGACGTATTATCACACTCTACAAACAGATCCAATGATTACGCATTTCGAATAGGAGGAGAAGAGTTTATGATATTGTGTCATCAAAAAGACTTCTCAGGATTAAATAGCTTTACTAATAATATTCTTGAAAAAGTGGAATCTTTAAATATTCCACATAAAAAGAATAAAGCTTCAAGTTATCTTACCATTTCTGCTGGTGCTATTCAATTACCCATGGATAATGATTTTACAACAGAAGAAATGTATCGAAGTGTAGATAAACTACTCTATGAAGCCAAATCTTCTGGTCGAAATAACTTCAAGAGTAAAAGTTTTACATAAAATATTTACAAAGCAATTGTAATTTGTCTTTGTGTTCCTAGTTTTTCTATACTTAATTCCATAG
>CAJXWI010000249.1 GCA_913062735.1 uncultured Arcobacter sp. | reverse complement strand
ATATTGCAATCGCCTCAAGCTCCCACTCACTAAAACAAGAGCCTATACATCCCTATATCGTTTTCGATGCTTTTTTGAAAAAGGATATAGACTTAGTAATAAAGTTACATCGCTACCACAGTGTAAACTTTGATGATTATTTTGATTTGGAACAAGACCAAGGGCTATTGGCAGAATGTTTTGACAAAAGATGGATTGCGGGTATTTTATACTTATCCTTCAAAGGATATACACTAAATCCAAAAGAAGAAAAAAAACTAATACAAGACGATTCTAATACCAATGTCGCTTTTTTTATTCATTTAAAAGAGTTTAATGACGAGGTTAGAAATGAATTACAAGCACGTTTGGAAGAAGTGTTTTTATTTGCTAAAGGTGTTGAGTGGAAGTTCGATAGTTTTGGAATAGAGCAAGCAGGATCTAGAAAAAAAGATATCTTAGGATATTTTGTATTTAAAACAACCAATGTTGAAAAATTACAGAAACTTTTTATTAATGAATTTAAAGATTATGCAAATGCCGAAAAGATTTCTTGCTCAGTTGCAAAATATGAAAAAGTGGAAGAAAAATTCTTTCAAATAGAAGTATAAATATACGCTAACTAATCGTCTTGTTTGTATCGTTTACCGTTTAGGTACATTACTAAATCAAGACGTATTTTTTGTTTAGACTTAAGTTGCAAGAACTCTTCGTTATTTTCCAAGGTCATAGAAGAAATATAATCTTTTACATTAAGCTCAATAGTACTGTTCTCTTCTTCTAAATAAATGATTGTTGTGGGTATTTGTCTTTGAATAATCACATTCAATTGATCATAAAATTCGCAAGTAACTGGTTTATACATTAATATCTCTCTTTTAAAATTTTTATTTTTTTTATTTTTTCTAAGGCATAATCACCTTGATTGGTATACAGCATTTCTTCTGTAATTTTTGCAGCTTTTACATTTCTAAGGTGTATGTTTTTATAGCTAAAAGAAATATAGTTTTTATCTTTTATTGCTTTTCGTAAAAACAAGAATTCAATATTCATTATTTTAGAACCTTATCAATAAGTTCTTTATATTTTACTTCAATAATATGTCTTTTTTTCTTTAAGGTATTGGTAAGCTCTTCTCCCATTTTAAATTCTTTTTCTAAAAAGTGGATGTTTTGTAGCTTTTCAAAGGCTTTAAATCCATGTTTTTTATGTAAGAGTTCATTTAATTCTTTTTTAATTGAGTTAAGAATATGTTTATCTTCTTTTAAATGATCAAGGGATTCAATTACTTTGTCGAATTTTTTATGAATAAAGTCTTTTAAACTTTCAACATCGGGAACTATTAATAAACCAAGCCCTTTTTTATCTTGACCAATTAACATGGAGTCATTAATAAAAGGCATAATAGAAATAGCAGATTCAATTCGCGAGGGATCAACATTTTCTCCATTGGCTAGAACAATAATTTCTTTTAGTCTTCCTGTTAAAATAAGTTCACCCTTAATTGTAAACTTTCCTAAATCTCCCGTTTTTAAATAAGAATCTTTTGTAAAGTTCTTTTTGTTTTCCTCTTCATTATTAAAATACCCTTGCATAACTTGTGGTCCTTTTACTTCTAAAGAGCCCACAATTCCAGGGTCAACTTCTAAACCTTGTTCATTTACTATTCGTAATGAGGTGCCTTTAAATGCAGGTCCTAAGGTAGCAAAAGTATTACAATCTAATCCACGTCCAGCTATTAAAGGAGAAGTTTCAGTCATACCGTAAGAGTTAACGATTCTAATACCCAAAGCATCAATCCACTCTTCAATATATAAAGGTAAAGCACCCCCTCCAGAAATTGCAAGTTTTAATTTACCACCAAATTTCTCTTGAACAAGAAGAAGTTTCTTTTTTGCAAATGTATTTAAAGGATATAACGCGATGACTTTACTTAGCGCAAGAGATTTTTTAAAGAAGCTATTAAATTTTGTGTCTTTTTCAAAGATAGGTAATTCATCGTTTAATATTCTCATATTGTGTTTATACGTTTTTGAGATATCAACCAGTTTATAAAAAATAGCTGCTTTTTTAGGATCTTGTGCTAATTTTGCATTGATTTTAGTATACATTGACTCCCATAGTCTTGGAACTGTAGCAACCATTGTGGGTTTATACTTTTCTAAATCAGGTGCAAAGGTTTTAACAGAAGAATAAACAATTGTACATCCTTTTGAAATAGCTACATATTCAGCCGCACGTTCAAATACATGCCAAGAAGGTAATATTGACAACCAAACATCTTGTGTTTTTAAACGAATAGCATGTGGAATAGTATCAATATTGTAAATCATGTTTACGTGATTTAACATAACTCCTTTAGGTTTTCCAGTAGTTCCCGAGGTGTAAATAATAGTAAAAGTATCTTGGGCATTTAAAACATCAACTTGTTTAAAAAAATCTTCTTTATTGGATTGGGAAATTGTGATTTTATCTGTTTCTTCTTTGTATGAATAATATTCTTTATTGTGAATACTCTCAATTACAAATATAGACTTTAAAGAATGATTCTTCAGTATTTCTTTATATTCCTCATGGGTTTTTTCATGTTCTAAAATTAAGTAGGAGCAGCTTGCATTGTTTAAAATAAAAGAGAGCTCATCTGCTGGTGTATCAATTCCTCTTGGCACTAAAATAGCGCCAATAGAAATTACAGCCAAATCTGTGATAATCCATTCGTATCTGTTATCCGAAACGAACATTATTTTATCACCTTTTTTCATTCCTTTTTTTCTAAAAAGTAAAGAAAGGGTAATAACATCATGTAAAACTTGTTTATAGGAAATGGAATATTCCGAATTTTCTACTCTGTAGACAAAAGCCAGTTTATCACTGTTTTGATGACAGGTTTGAAGAAACATATCTAATAGATTTTTATAATTCACATAATGCCTTTTATTGTATCTGACAAATAAGAATTAAAACATTATTTTATATGTTTGTATTCTTAAGTTATATAGTAAAATAACATAATTCGCTTGTGTTTGGGATAAAAAATATAAGTAGAAATAATTATATATCTGTATTAAAGACTATTTTTTATCTGTACTTATTTTTCCATTTGCAGATATTAAAATGGCAAGTTTTTTGGTTGATTCAAATTGTGAAAGTATAATAGACAATATTACCATTAATGGAATTGATAAAAACATTCCAATTGTTCCCCACATCATTCCCCATGCAACAAGCGAAAAAATAACAACAAATTGTGAAATATTAAGTTTATCTCCCATGAGTTTAGGCTGAATAATATTTCCAAGTAAAAATTGTACAAATGCTAAACAAGGAATCAAAGCAAAAGCAAAACTTATATCACTTAATGAAACCAAAGCAAATAATGAAGGAAGTAAAACAGCAATGATGCTACCAATTGTAGGAATAAAATTCAGTATAAATGCAATAAATCCCCATAATGGAGCACCTTCTAAGGAAAAGAAAGTACAAATTAAATAGGTCAGTGTTCCTGTACATAAACTAATAATTGTGGTGATATAAATATATGTTTTTATATTTCCAGCAATAGAATGAAGTATTTTTTCAACTTTTATTTTCTTATCTTGATTTGGAAATAAAGCTTTTAGTTTTGCATCAAAGTATTGTTGGTCTAAAAGTAAAAACATTACATACAAAATAATCTGTAAGCTGTTTGAAAATATAGAAGAAAAAAGTCCCAGTGCTTTATTAATAAATGAAGCAATCGATATTTGTTGCATTATTTTATTAAGTTCTTGGGTAATATCTATACTTAAATTAGAAGATAAATTGGCAATAAGAATTGAAAGCCTTTCATCAATTCCACTTAAACTAGAACCTAAGTCTGCAATATTAAGGGCAATAAATGTTGTTATTTTAAATAAAGAAAAGAAAATAAATATAACAGCAAAGGGTAAAACAAGTTTTTTAGAGAATTTATGTTTGAAAATAATAAGTTTTTCAAGACTGGAAACAAGAGCATTAATTAAAAACCAAATTAAAAAAGCAATTGCAATTGAAGATAAGAGTCCAGATAGTTTACTTAAAGAATAAACAATTAAAAATACACAAGCAAGAAAATAAAATGCATTTGCTAATGTGCTCGTATTGACAGATTTTAAATCGTGCATAAACGTTCCTAAAAAATATAATATAGGTATTATTACAGATTTTTACAAAATATCATATATTTATGCTTTTTTAATCGCATCTTTTTCTAAATTTTGAGATAATAAGAATGAAGGATAACGATGACTTGGACTAAGATAATAAAAGAAGAAGAAAAAAAAGAATATTTTATTTCACTGCAAAAAGAAATAATCAGCAGATACAAAAACACAGTGGTTTTCCCTAAATACAAAGATATTTATGCGGCATTTACGTATACAAAATTTGAAGAGATAAAAGTTGTTATCTTAGGGCAAGATCCATATCATGGAGCTAATCAAGCACAAGGTTTGGCATTTTCTACGCCAAAAGAGATTAAAAACCCTCCCTCAATGAAAAATATATTAAAAGAAATTAAAGACGATTTAAAAAGAGATTCTGCATGTATGGATGGAAATTTAATACCTTGGGCAAAAGAAGGGGTATTTTTATTAAATACTATTTTAACAGTAGAAGAAAGTAAAGCAAAATCCCATCATAAATTGGGATGGGAACATTTTACAGATGAAATTATAAAAAAAATATCACAATACAATAAAAACGTAGTATTTATTTTATGGGGAGCACACGCACAGAAAAAGGGTAAAAATATTGATCAAGCTAAACATTTAATTTTAGCTGGACCACATCCATCGCCTTTATCATCTTATCGTGGTTTCTTCGGCTGCCGACATTTTTCTAAAGCAAATACTTGGTTACTAGAACATCAAATACAAGAGGTTGATTGGTGTATTGCTGATATTAATTCTATTGGTATTAAGCAATAAATTCTCACTATTTTTTAAGTTGTG
>CAJXWI010000248.1 GCA_913062735.1 uncultured Arcobacter sp. | reverse complement strand
CTTTAATATGAGAAGGAATAATAACGGACTTCTTTTCGTCATGATCAAAATGAATTAATATTCCCTTACTTGTAGTACATAAATGCTTGTTTTGATACACAGCATGATTTAAATGAAAAGACGAGTTCCCTATTTTTTCAAGTGCTGTTTTAATAATCACTTCTTTTCCATAGTGTACTTCTGCTAAAAAATCATATGAACTGTGAGCCATAATTAAATTCCACTTTTTTGCATTTAAAGAAGGTATGAATATTTTATAAATTGAATCTCTTGCAGCTTCAAACCAAATTCCATAAGTATTATTATTTATATGCCCTAAAGCATCTGTTTCTGAGAACCTTGGCATTATTGTATCTGTAAACATGTTTTCTCCAATAGTATTTCAAACAGTGTAACTAAAAAGTTTTATGTACAGATTAAATAAAACATGCCTCTTGCAACTTATTATTTTAAATAAATACTTTCCACTTTATTTCTTCCTGTATTTTTTGCTTTATACAATAATTCATCTACTTTTTTGTACATTTCATCCGCTGATAATACGTTATTTGTACCAAAAATAATGGCACCAGCTGATATAGTAACGTACTTAGATATATTATTTTTTTTATGTGGAATTTTTAGTGCTTCAATATCTTTTATAAAACTGTTGGCAAAACTATTTAGAGCAGACAAATTTTCTTGATAACTAAGAACAATAAACTCTTCTCCTCCAATTCGAAAAGCATAATCATTTGAGCGTTTAGTATGAGAGCTAATTATACTTGCCACTTCTCTTAACGCATGGTCACCTTCTTGGTGTCCATAGGTATCATTATATTTTTTAAAATAATCAATATCCAACATTACTATACTTAACTCTTTATGTTCTCTTTTGGCTCTATTAATCTCTTTTGAAAAAATCATCTCATAATAATTTCTATTGTACAAAGAGGTTAAAGTATCCGTAATAGAGACTTTTTCTATCTGTTTTTTATCTGAAATATTTGTTAATAAAATAGTAAACTTTTCTAAAATAAATTTCTCATTAAACTCTGGAAGAATCTCAATTTCATACCAATCATCTTTTTCTTCAATTGTAATTGGTATTTCACCTTTATAGTTTTTCCCAGAATAAATAGTATTTTCAAAATTTCTAAAATGTGCTTCATTGGTAAAAAAATATGTATTTTCACTATTAAGTATTTTTTCTTTTTTCTTATGCAATACATAACATAAAGCACTGCTAATAGAAAGTATCTTTTTATCAAGTGACATATTTGATGTCAAAATATTTTGATCAATTAGATTTAACTGTTGTCTATTCTTTTTATTGCTTTTTAAAAGTGTACTTACTACATAAAGAGAAATAAGAGTGGCTAGAAAAAAAGTTGCTAAAAAAACCATAATTATTTGCTCTAAGGGTTCATCATTTAAAGACAGTTTATAATACTCATTTGCTTTATTAAATGCAAAACGTTTAAGCACCTCGATTTGTTTATACAAATCATCTATATGTTGAGCACCTTTTCCTTTTGTAATATCTATGGCTTCTTCTAGTCTGTGTTGATAAATAAGGGAGATTACTTCTTGCCGTATATGTTTCCACTCTTTAAAAGCTTTAAAAGAAGCATCAATGTCTTCTTTTTTCCCTAGGTACCTTAAATAGATTAGATCAAACTCTTTATAAACTTTACTTTCTTCTTTTTGAATCGCTTCAATAATTCTTAGCAGTTCTAATGGATTTTTAATTACTGCACCCACTTCTTTACTTTGTACAAAAGAATATTTGGTAAGAACTACATCTTTCATATTCCTGTGCATTGTAATAATGGAGGTTTGAATATTTGCAATAGCATTGCTTACACTAAAAGGGTGGGTATACATCTTTTGAGTATGGCTCGTTAGATCTTTAATTATTGATATAGTAAAAAAAGCACTTCCCAGTGCAAAAACAAAAATGATTGCAAAACTAAGAAATATTTTGTTGATGTTCATGATTAATCCTTATATCGGTGGGGAGGGTTTGTATTTGAATCTGGTTAAATTATACTCTTCTTCATGAATAAAAAAATTGATTAAGGACATTGATTTTTTACTTATGTGTGGGTATTTTATTAACCAATTAATTAATATTGAATGTAATAAATTATTGCCGATTTTTGCTGTATTAAAATAAAAGTTCTGGGATATTACAAAACCATCGTTTTGTAATAATATTATATTTTTTGTAGTTTTATTTTTATAAATTAAAAGATAAAAGGGATATGATTAAACTCGGCTATCAGAGAAAAAATCGCAAAGGTCTTTCTATGAACTCTTAAATAATATATTTCAATAAAAGTTCATTTATTATTGGAAGAATAGATAAAAACAATAAAAATCCCATTGTATAATTAAATATTCTGTGATGTTTGGTATTTTTAAGGACTTTTTTTAATTTACTTCCAAAAATCAACCATACAAACACACTAGGAAATGCCACAATAAAAAAGATAAAGGCTATTAAAAAAACTTGCGAATAAATATTTGCAGAACTGTTCGTATAAGCTGAAATTGCACCAGCTGCTACAACCCATGCTTTGGGGTTAAGCCACTGAAAAATAAAAGCCTGAACAAAAGTCATTGCTTTTGATTTTTTACTTTTAAATGAAGCTTTTAATGATGTGGCTATTTTATACGCCAAATACAGCAGATATAAAACACCTGCAATTTTTATTATTTCATGTAAAAAAGTGTATTTCTCAAAAATGAAACCAAGGCCAAGGCCTAAAAGAATCACCATTATTGGAAAACCAAAACAGATACCAAAGACATGGGGTAAACTGTTTTTAATACCGTGGTTAAGGCCTGAGCTCATTATCATAACTGTGTTTGGTCCTGGGGTTATGCTAGAGCTTAGAGCAAAGATAAAAATACTAATGATTAGTTCCACTTCATTCCTTTTATTATTAAAGATTATATTAGAAGAGTATTAAAGTCTATTGAAATAACAGAAAGAAAAGTACTAAGGAATATTTTGAGCATATCAAAATATATAAAAACTTTCTTTACAATAAACACAAGAATTAAGATAATAATAAGATATATGTGTTATAATTCGAGTCTTAGATGCGTTAATGCATATTTAGATTAATTTCTAAATATGTGTTAATATATTACTTAAAATACAAAATCCATTTTTTATTAACTTACAAAAATTTTCAATCCAACAAAATATTCTAATTTCCTTATAAAAATTACATTACTATTTATTATATTTTGAGAATGATTTAATATTTTCATATTGTTTTATATGTCTGGTTTTTAGAGCTCATGTAAAGCTAACGCTATACGCTCCTTACTTTTCTTTATTGAAAGAAACGTAACAAAAGAAGCAACTGCCATATTGTTGAAGGCTTACAGCTTCACTCGCTTGTTATTTATAGTTTCTGCCTTGCGGAACTCCCTAAAACGTGCATTAAAGCACCTTTCTTAACGGTCACACAGTCCTCAGGCTGTTTCGAAACAATAAATAAACACTCGGCTTCAACAAAGGCAGAACTCACGCTCCACATTTTTCTAATAATTGATTTTCTTTTTTTAAATATATTCAAAATATAAGAGATAATTAAATCTAATAAGAAAGCACATTCCCAACGGCTCTTCCCCTGACTTTGAGAAAGCTAAATATTTTTATTTTTTAACGGAAAAAACTGAGGACTGTTTGACCGTGAAGAAACGTGCTCTTTAGCACGTTTTAGGGAGTTCCGCAAGTGAGTTAAAAAATAAAAATATTTAGGAACCCGAAGGGCTTTATCAATGTGTCAGTTGCTTCTTTTTGTTTCTTTTTCTGACAATTAAGAAAAAGAAAAAAGCGCAAAGGTCACTTTGTATGAGCTCTTAAATAACAATCGTTTCTATCATAAATTATTATAAAAGTAGAGATTCATTCTCAGGGGTGTAATTCAAAACGTGCTAAAGAGCACGTTTATTAACGTTCAAACAGTCCTCAGTCTGTTTCAAAATACAAAATAAACACTCGGCTTCAACAAAGGCAGGATTACACCCAAGCGTTATGAAGCAATTTTAATTTTATACTTTTGTTTGTTTATAGAATAGATGTCTTTAAGAGAAATCAATCCTACAAATTTTTGTAATTTATCTTTTACCATCGTATAAATTAATTTATAATGTACATTATCTTTCATCAATTCAATTACTGTTTGTGCAATCATTATTTCTGCTGTAGCAATAATACTTAATTGGTTAGGGTCAAAGTGACCTCTTAATCCACTTGTAATATCCAATGTTTTATAAACAAGTTTAGTATATACCATATAAAGTTTCTCAGGACTTTTACTTCCTTGATCTTTGGCATATTTTGCTAAAATCTTTAGCACATCAGTCTCATCATTTCTTATTTCAATAGAATTTAGTCTATCCACAATATATCCTTCATCGTGATAATTTATTTAAATTAAGTAAACTTAATTACAACAAATACGTAAGATACATATTGGTGCTATTATATATATGTTAGTACCCTATTAGATAGTTAATATATATATTCTAGTATCATCTTTTAAAGAAAAGTATAAGTGAAGTATGCTAGTATTCTTTTGCTACAAAGTCTATTCGCATATTTAACGTTTTACTTAACTTTAAATATGTGTTTACATATTACTTAAAGTCAAAATATTTACCTCCTATATTTAATTTACCTATTATACCTAAAAATGCTACTTTTTGTATCACCATATAAAATACTTCTAATATTTCTAACTATTATTCGTCATAAAGTATATTTTATGCTATAGAAATTTTTTTCAAAAAAAAAACTCTACAATTTCATATTTTGTTCAGAATCAAGGCGGTATTTAAAATTTATGAAGGAGCCTACTCTAGTAGGTGAATTTATAAATTTTAAATTCCAACGCAGAGGCTGGGCAAAAGATGATATTCTAAAAATCGTCGAAGTCGATGCTTCC
>CAJXWI010000247.1 GCA_913062735.1 uncultured Arcobacter sp. | reverse complement strand
AAAATTAAAGCTGAATTAGAAAAAATGTTATTGAGAGAGAAAAGAACAGATGTATTTGAAAAATGTTTAGCATTTTTAGATACTAGAGTTGAACTTGATCAAAAGGGATTTAAAGAGGACATTTTTGAACATTAATGAGAAAAAATAATTATATTGCACTAGCAAAAAAGGCTTCAAGTATTCAAATAAACGAATTAAAAAAAATAAAAAAAGTTTTTAATAACTCCTTCGTAAAAGCAGTTGATCTAATATTGAATTGTAAAGGAAAAGTCATATTTGCTGGTGTTGGAAAATCAGGCTTAATTGCAAAAAAAATTTCAGCAACTTTTTCCAGTGTTGGGATACCAAGCTTCTTTTGTGACCCCGCTCAAGCGCTTCACGGAGATATGGGTCAAATAGAAAAAAAAGATATTTTAGCTTTAAGTCTTGGGGCTTTTGGTGTTCTAATTATGCTTAATGTTTTTTCTTTAAATATGCATGCTATTTTTACTTTATACAATTTATATTTTGTCTTAGCAGCTTTGTTATGGCCTATTGTAAGTATTATTTCTTCTAAATCAAAACGTATATCTCCTCTTGTTTACACCTTTTATTTATACTTAATTACAAGTATAATAGATGGAGTGTTTTTTGTTGATTTTCAAGCAATTCAAATAGAGAGCTTTGATACAGTATTTTATTTAAATATGGCAATAATCATACTTGCAGCAACTACTTTTGGTAATACTATTTACTTTTTATGCATAGAAAAACTGGGGGCAAAAGAAGCCAACTCCTTTATTTTTCTTGTACCTTTTTCTGCTATTTCTTTAGGAGGTATTTTTTTAGATGAGAGTATATCTTTTAGTATTATAATAGGAAGTATATTAACCCTTATTGCAGTAAAAATTTTGAATAATATTCCTCTTAAAAGAAAGAAAAAATGATGTGCAATATTATTCTATTCTTATTTGAAAAATTATATTATACTGCTTCAAAATAAAGGGATTTAATGACACAGAATAATAAAAACATTTTTTATATATTACTTTTTTTTGCAATGATAGCTTGGGGTGCTACTTGGGTTAATGCTAAAATACTAAGTGAGTATATCAATGAATTTGAAATGGTATTTTTACGTATTGGAATTACGGCTTTAACTATGGTTCCTATTATTTTGGTTTTAAAAAAATCTTTTAAAATTGATTTTAAAACATTTTTACTAGTATGTGTAAGTGCACTTGTCATGATTTTTTATATGAAGTATTATTTTTTAGGAACAAAACTAGGAACTGCATCTTTAGGTGGGGCTTTTGTAACTACTTTAGTACCTATTAATACTTTTTTGATTTTGGTTTTAATGAGAAGCAAAACAATAGAAAAAAAAGATATGTTTGCATTAGGACTTGGAGGAATTGGGGTCTTAACTATGTTAAATGCCTGGTCTTTAAAAACAGAAGATATTTTTGTTTTGCATAATTTGTATTTTATTTTTGCATCTATCTTATGGCCTGTATTAACCATATTATCTTCTAAATCGCGAAATATCTCACCCATAGTTTTCACGTTTTATTTATATATTGTAGTTGTTCTCTTAGATGTATTGTTTTTTGTAGATATTTCAAATATAGCTTATGCAAGTTTTGATTCAAGATTTTGGATTAACATCTTTGTTATAACTATAGCTGGGTCTACTTTTGCAAATACTATTTATTTTTTGGGTGTTGAGAAATTAGGTGCAAGTGAAGTATCATCTTTTATATTTTTAGTGCCTTTTTCTGCCATTATTTTAAGTGTAATATTTTTAGGCGAAGAAATTGGGCTTAATGTTATTTTTGGAACGCTTCTTACTTTATTTGCCGTAAAAATATTAAACAATATAACGTTTTTTAAAGAAAAAAGATGAAACTAAATGCCCTGTCTTTAAGTGGTTTGATTATTGGACCTATTTTAGGTTCAGGAATCATTTTGCTTCCTCCTTTACTTTATAATAATATTAAAATGAATGCTTTATTCGTTTTTGCTATTATTTTATTTTTGGGTTTTATATTTGCTTTAATTTTTGGGAAACTCGCACTCTTGTATAAAGGAGAAGGCGGTGTTTCTTTAGCAACAAAAGCAGCACTTGGAAAAAAATATCAATTATTAAGTTCTTTTTATTTAATTTGTGCTGTTTTTTTTGGCCCCGTTGCTGTTTTATTAATAGCAGCACAGTTTATTCAAGAGTATTTCCCTTCTTTGTCTTTAGTTGTTTTATCCCTTTTTATTTATCTAATTACCTATGTTTTACTGCTTGTTCGTATTGATTTTTTGGGAAAATTAATGTTGATTATTAGTACTTTTATTTGTTTGTTGTTTATTGTTTCAAGTATTTATATTTTGTTCAACAGCTCTTCTTTTGTATTTGTTTTCCCAAGTTTATCTTTCCAAGAACTTGGGCATTCTTTTGTGCTTGCTTTTTGGGCAATTGTAGGATGGGAAGTCATTGGTAATTATTCCAATGATATAAAAAACGATGACAGTCTAAAATATGCAGTTATTTTTTCTGCCATTATTGTCTCTTTGGTATATATCTTAGTCATATTGGCTATTTGTTTTGGAGAGTTTAGCAATAAAAGCAGTGAAGATTTTAAGTTGTTTTATTTACTTGAACCCTTATTTAAAGGTTTTTCTTCTTATCTTTTAAGTTCAGTATCTTTGGTTTTATGCATAGGAACACTTATCTTATTTGTAGGAGGAGTTGCAAGATTGATTGCCTCTTTAAAGTTAAGCGAATATACCTCACGTTATTCTTCTTCTAATATACCTCTTGGGGCTTTAAATTTTTTGTCTTTTGTGTATATGTTTACACTTGTTTTGGTTTATTATGAATATCTAAATTTGAACAAGCTTGTATCTTTTGCGGATGGTTTTTTTATTGCCAATGCTTTGATTGGATTAGTTAGCGCTGTTGTTTTGTTTAAAAAAGGCTTTTTACAAGCAGCTGCCGTTTTTTTAGTTATTGTTTTTACAAGTATTTTACTGTTTTCAAATATTTTTATACTTTTATTGATTGTAGCTTTATTCGTTTTTACTTTCTTAAGTAAAAAGAATGCAATTAAAAGTGTTTAAATTTGTTCTTTTTTATTTACAATTCTAATCATATGTGTATTTAGAAAGAATTTTTTCCATATATTTTTCTATATACAGGTATTTAAGCTATAATAGTGAAATAAAAACATGATAGATAATAATATTATAGGCAGATAAATGGCTAAAAGTGAAAATGACTTAGAATCATACAATTTTGAAAATCTATTATCAGGAGATGACTTAGTTGTTATGTCTGATGATTATACTCACTTAGAAGATAATACTTTAATTGATACTATTATTTTAAACTATTTTTCTAACAAAGCCTTAAGTGCTGAAACAATAGAAAAAATAAATTATAACAGTGATTTTAAAAAAACACTTTTATCAAATATTCAAAACAGATTTGAGCTTATAGAAGAAGATTTTAAATGCGTTCAATTTAAAGAGTTACATATTATTTTTAACTTATTGAGTCTTGGTAAAAGTTATAATATGTTCTCTACTCATGAAGACACCACTTTTTATCATATTACACGACTTCTAAAAGACTATGAAGAGTTATTAAAAGAATTGCATGTTTATAATAAAAAAAGTTTTAATTTAACCTTTTCTTTTTATATCTGCTTATTAGAGTGTTTTTCTTATCTCTTTTCCCTTGATTCTAAAAACGAAAAAAGAAGACAAAGTATTTTAGTCATTGCGGATATCATAACTGAGAGTATTAATACAATAAAAGTTTTAGGAATTTTGGACGTAGAAAAAATGACTGCTTTGAGTATTTATCAAGGAAAAGTGTTACTTGAATATTCTAATGTTGTATATATAGAAGAAGAAAACAGATCCAGTGCCGATTTAATTGAAGAGTGCACGTATATTTTAAATAAACAGATTGATGGTTACTTTTTCATATCTAATTTTAGTGATGATAAAAAGTATGATCATATTTTCTTAGAAAATACTACACGAACAATGCTTTTGATGTTAATGAAATTACAAAAAACGCAAGACTATAATTTTGCTGCTTTACAACACATTATTTATGTATATAACAATAATATTAAAAAAGAAAAAAATACTTTTTTAAATGAGAAAGAGTTTAAAAATAATTTGTTTAATAATTATCTTTCATTGCATGAAAGTTATGAAAAACTAAGTATAAAAGAAACTATAGAAGATATTATTTTTAATAATTCATTAAGCTCTTACAATTTAAGATTGATACATGATCTAATTTTATTTGAGGAAAATCTTTCAGAAGAACTTTTAGGAAAGATTTTTGAATTTATGATTAAGAGCAATGAATTAAAAAAAGAAAAAAACGAAATTCATAAACTTAAAATATTGGATGTAATACTTCATAAATTTGTATTAAAAAATACCCTGTCTTGTTTTTTACCATATGCAAACGCCTTAAAAGAGTATTTAAATAAAGAAGAAGCGTTAGCTTACAAAGAATATTCCTTTTCGAAATTGCATTTATCTTTGTCCTACTTTTATTCTCTTTTAGGAGAAGAATATTTTCTTGTATTATCAGATGAATATTATACAAGTGAAAAAATATCTTCTTTTATGTATATAAAAGAAGACAATAAAGATTTATATAAAAAACTTTTAAGAAATAATGCAAAAGCTCACTTTGATACCTTGGATTTAGTAAATGATTTTTCAAACAATGAGCATCTGTTTATTGGAGATGTTCTTATGAAAGACTTTTTTATAGAACAAGAAATTTTACTTAAAAATCATAAAAAAGAAGAAAAACTTGTATTTTTAAAGCGCCTGCTTTCAAAAGCAAAACTAACACAAATTGATTTACAAAAAAATATTCCTTCTTTAGTAAAAAATAATTTGTTTTTTACACTTTTTGAGTGTTCGCTAGAAAGTAAAGAAAACAAAATCT
>CAJXWI010000246.1 GCA_913062735.1 uncultured Arcobacter sp. | reverse complement strand
AAAACTTGATGCTGGTCCCGTATTGATACAGTCAAAGATAGCAATCAATGAAGAAATTAACCAGGAGGAGCTGAGCTTAAAAATTTCAACCTTAGGTGCAAAACTTATAATTGATGCTTTAGAATTAATAAAAAACAATAAAGCAATAAACAATAAACACAAACCAAATAAAATATTAGAAACCACGGTATTTAATCTGTTTTTTATCCAAACAGAAGTATCTGTATGGGTATCAAAAACAATATTAGGATATTTATTAGCAAAGGTACTTAAAATCTTTTTTATTTCTTTTGACAAATAAATAGCATCGCCTGAGGCACTTTTATTAATCCCAATAGAGATATCTCTTACTCCATTAAAATGAGAAACAAAAGAGTTATCATCAAGCGTAAAACTAAGCTTTGATATATCTTTAAGCCTTAGACTTACATTATTAACAATAAGTAAAGAATTTTCTAATTCTTTTAATTCTTTTTCCCCATTATATGTACTTAAATAATAATGCCTTTTACTGTCTTTTATCACTCCTAAAGGGAAAATACTACTTTGGTTTTGTACGGCTGTTATTACATCATTTAAATTTAAGCCATAAGCATCTATTTTTTTCTCATTAAATACAATTTCTAATTCTTTAGAAGCATCTCCCCAAATCTCAACTTCAGATAAATCTTTTAGTTTAATAATGTCTCTTTTTACATCTTTTGCAATAATTAAGAGTTTTTCTTTTTCAAGCTTTGAGCTTAGGACTACGGTAATTAGAGGTATTTTATAAATCACTTCACTAATCGTTGGTTCATCCATATCAGAAGGCAAATTCTTTTTACTTTTACTTACAATATCTTTTACTTCAAAAATAACATCATTTACATTTACGTCTTTTTTTAATTCTAATATGATAGTAAAAAAACCATTTTTAATTGTAGAAGAAATTTTTGATACATCAGATACTTGGCCTAAGTCATCTTCTAAGTCTTCTACTACAATTTTATCTAAGAGTTCAGAACTAGCGCCTGTATAACTTCCATTTATTGAAATGGCTTGCATTTTTGAAGGAGGAAAGATTTCTTTTGCAATATTAGAATACGAAAAAACAGATAAAAGCAATAAAAACAACAGTAAAAGATGATTTAAAATTGGTTTATTTAAAGCAAAAGAGATTATATATTTAATCATTGTTTGTCCAAGGTATTTATAATCAAAGAATCGATAATTTGATTTTTAAATTTCATATCTTCTAATTGTTGTACTAAAAACCTGTTTTCTTCTTTTAAAGAAATATAATGCCCAAAAAGTTTATTAATATCTTTAGACGTATAATAGATATTATTTTTTATATAAATTTTTGGAAAATACAATAATAAAGCGATACCTAAAACAGACATTGCAATAATAATTGAACTTTTGGCATTTAATTTAATCAAATTTAAAAATCCTTAATTTTGAAGAACGAGAACGTGGATTGCCTTTAATCTCAAGCGCACTTGGAACAATTGGTTTTTTACTAAGAACCTTACCCAAAGAGTTATTGTTTCCACACGTACATCTAAATGCATCGCTTGGGCAAATACATTTTTTACTCCATTGTTTAAAATACTGTTTTACTATTCTATCTTCTAGTGAGTGAAAAGAAATAATAGCCACAATACAATTTTTAGGTTTAAACAAAGCAAGTGAATCAAATAAACGCTTTAAAACACCAAGTTCATCATTTACTTCTATTCGAATACCTTGAAAAGGAAGGGTAGCTGGATGAATTCGTCCCTTATGCATGTTTTTTGATATACAAGCTGCTAAATCTTTTGCAGAGGTAAAAGGTCTGTTATTAACAATAATAGCTGCCATTTTTTTATATTCTCTTACTTCTCCACATTCATTAAACACACGTTCTAGTTCATCTTGTGAATAATTGTTTACCACAAAAGAAGCATCCAGTTCTTGTTTATCATCCATTCTCATGTCTAAGGTTTCACTCTCAAAAGAAAAACCTCTGCTTTTTTTATCCAATTGCAAAGAAGAAACTCCAATATCAGCTAAAATTCCTCTGACCTCAAAATCTTTAAATTGTTCAAAAATATGCTCAAAATTCCCCTTGTTGAAGGTAACTCTACTAGAAAAATCTTCTAAGGCAATTTTTGAAAAAGCTAAAGCTTCATCATCTTGATCATTACAAATAAGTTTAACATCATCATTTTGAAGCAATAAACCCTTGGAATGTCCTGCATAACCGGTTGTACAATCAATTATATAACCTTCTTCTATATCTTCAAAAGCCTTTAGCGTTTCATTGTATAGTACAGGTATATGTGGTGCAGTCATTAAATACATCCTTATTTTATTTTTGATATCATAACAAAACTTTAATTTAAGGCTTTTTAAAATGACTGATAAAAAAACAGTAAATTTATTATCCAGCATTTGTTCTATAATGTTTAGAAAGAATTTTTTTGGAATTTACCATGGTGCTATTTCAGCAAAGACTGACCAACACAGATTTTTAATCAATAAAACAGATTCAATGTTTGATAAAATGGATGAAAATGCATATTGTGACTTAAGTATTATTACGCAAGATTACAGATGGAATACAGCAAGTATGGATTCACATATTCATGCTAATATCTATAATAATATTCATGAAGCGAAGTATATTGCTTTTGGAGTACCTCTTTATACAACAGCATATTCTTTAAACCATGACAAAATTGTTTTTGAGGACTATTTTGGGAAAACGACTTTTAAGGAACTCCCTATTTATGACCCAGGAGATTTTGATACTTGGTACAACAGGAATGCCTTGGAAATTACAAAATATTTAAAAGAATCCAATAACCATGTCATGATTATAAAAGGCGTAGGTACGTATGTATATGACAGAGACATTAATTCACTGCTAAAAAAAATAGCAATCTTAGAAAATAGTTGCAGATTACTTAGTCTAAAATCGTCTTTTTAAGGTGATATATATAAGAAAAATACAATTATTTAAGTAATGAACCTAGTTTTAGGTATTTGTAAGCTTAGATAGTATAAAGTTTGCGTATCTTAAATTTAAACAAAGGGATTTTTCTATGAATAAAGCAGAATTTATCGACGCAATTGCAGCAAAAGCTGGATTATCTAAAAAAGACGCAAAGGGTGCAGTTGATGCAGTACTTGAAACTATTACTGAAACATTAGTAAAAAGAGAAAACGTTAGTTTTATTGGTTTTGGAACTTTTTCTACAGCTGACAGAGCTGCTAGAACAGCAAAAGTACCTGGAACAGACAGAACTGTTAATGTACCTGCAACTACTGTAGCTAAATTTAAAGTTGGAAAATCTTTAAAAGAAGCTGTATCTGGAAAATAATTTTAATTATTTATTTTAAAAGGCTTGTGTTTCACAAGCCTTTTTTTATGCCAGATTTCAAAAAATGCTACTAAAGAACACTTTTATTATTTTAATATAAGCTTCTAGGCTCTTCCTTTCTTCTAAAATATTTCACTCATTAAAATAAATTTTATTCTTATATAACTAGTTTCTACCATTAATACTGATTTAAAGTCTTTAAGTATACAATTTGTATATATAAAGGAGTTCTTATGGAAATTAATTCAGGAATATCTTCCAATCAAAGTTCTTATTTAAATGCAAATAAAGCATTAGAGAAAATATCAAGTGGCTCAAAACTAAACTCTGCTAGCGATGATGCTTCGTCTTTAGCTATTTCTGCGCAACTTCAAAAAGATATCAGTGGTTATTCTCAATCCATTTCTAATGTAAACTCAGGTGTTGCTTTAACACAAATTGCAGATCAGGCTATTAATGAACAAAGTAATATCTTAGATACGATAAAAGAAAAACTCTTACAAGCTTCTACAGATACTACATCTGATGATGGAAGAGCTAATATTTTAAAAGATATCCAAGCCTTGAGTGAGCAGTTAAACAATATTGCAAGTTCTACTAATTATAATGGCAATTATCTCTTACAAGAAAATGCCACTTCACAAGAGCAAAGTGCTAATTTAAATTTTCAAGCGGGAAACTCAAGTGCTGACATCATTGAAACACAAGGTATTCAAGCCAATACTCTTGGGCTTGGTTTAGAAGATTTATTAAATCAAGATGCATCTTCTTTTGATTCAAGTACAGCAAGAGAGTATTTAGACAATATTGATTCTGCTATTACTACATTAAGCAGCTTCCGATCAGAGCTAGGCAGTTCACAAAATCAATTAGAAAGCTCTGGAAGATCGTTGATTTCTGCATATACGCAAACACAAGCAGCACAATCTTCTCTAAGTGCGTCTGATATTGCAGAAGAAATAGCTAATTTTAATAAAAGCAATGTATTAAACCAAGCAGGTATTTACGCCCTTGCCCAAAGTAACAATATTAAACAAGATTCAGTATTAAGATTGCTTTCCTAACAATCTTCAATACTGTTTTACTTTAATTTCCCAAATACTTTATACTCATTCCAGTATGTATCTAAGGCATTTTTTAATTCTTCTTTACTTAAATATGTTTTTTCTTTTATTCCAAAGCGGCTAATAAATGCTTCTGGCATTATGGTGTTTTTTTTATTGGGATTTTCTAAATAAGAGAGCATTTGTTTTTTTAGCTCTTTTTGTGAAGAATACTTAAGCAAATACCTGTAAAAAAATTTATCTATTGAAACAGGAAGCTTATTGTGACAAGACAGACAATTCTTAGTATATACAGAAGCTTGTACTTGTAGTAATAAACACATACTTATAAACAAAACCTTTACCATCTTAACTCCATTTTTGTTCCTTCGCTTAGTATAGAAGAAGCAGTAATTTTTATATCATACTCATCACAAATGAGCTTTACTATATTAAGCCCAATACCAAAACCACCCACTTGATAAGAAAAACGAGAGTATCTCTGGAACAAATATTTTATATTCTCTTCTTTTATTCCAATACCCGTATCTTCAATACAAAAATA
>CAJXWI010000245.1 GCA_913062735.1 uncultured Arcobacter sp. | reverse complement strand
CTCTTTCCCTACACGACGCTCTTCCGATCTTTACTGCATTTTCATGATTTATAGAAAAAATAAACTCACAATAGATCATTTAGATATTAGTAAAATTGCAAAAAAGTATAAAACTCCTGTCTATTGTTATTCTTTAAGAAAAATTAAAGAAAATATTCAAAACATTAAAACGCACTTCAAAAATATTAATCCCCTCATATGTTATGCTGTAAAAGCCAATCCAAATTTAGGAATATTAAGAGAAATAAAAAAAAATAACCTTGGTGCAGATGTTGTTTCAGTAGGGGAGTTGATGAAAGCTCTGAAGGCAGGAATTAGTCCAAAAAAAATTGTATTTTCTGGTGTTGGAAAAACTTTTGAAGAAATTGAATACGCAATAAACAAAAATATTCTTTTAATAAATGCTGAGTCTAAAAGTGAGATACTGCAAATTGAAAAAATTGCAAAAAAGAAAAAAAAAATTGTAGATATAGGTGTTAGATTAAATCCAAATACTGATGCAAAAACTTTGAGCCAAATATCGACAGGTAAAAAAGATAATAAATTTGGAGTTAATGATAAAACATTTTTTGAACTTGTAAGATATTGTAAGAATTCTAAAAATATTAATTTAAAATGTTTAAGTGTTCATATTGGAAGTCAAATTTTAGATCATAAACCCTATGAAAAAATGTTAAGAATATTAGATAAAATTATCAAAAAAACCCAATATAAATTTGATTTTATTAACTTTAATCGGGTTTTTTTTTTTTTCAAAAGATTTAATTGTTGTTGCACTTTTTATTGCAATATTAACAATCATTATAGTACCTTTACCAAAGATGATGCTGGATTTTTTTCTTGTAATCTCTTTGTCTTTGTCTTTATTAATTTTATTAATATCGCTTTATATTCAAAAACCTTCTGATTTAACCACCTTTCCTACTTTAATACTTATTTTTGCACTGTTTCGCTTATCTTTAAATATAGCAACTACGCGTTCTATTTTAAGTGAAGGACATAAAGGTCCAGATGCAGTCTCTGATATTATTGCTGCTTTTGGTGAGTTTGTTGTTGGTGGAAATATGGTTATTGGTATTATTATATTTATTATTTTAGTATTAATTAATTTCATGGTTGTAACCAAAGGTGCCACAAGAGTTGCAGAAGTTACTGCTAGATTTACACTTGACTCTATGCCTGGAAAACAAATGGCAATTGATGCGGATTTAAATGCAGGTTTTATTGATGATATAGAAGCTCAAAAACGAAGACGTGCACTAATTTCTGAATCTACTTTTTATGGGGCTATGGATGGATCTTCTAAGTTTGTAAAAGGAGATGCCGTAGCAGGTATCATTATTACTTTTGTAAATTTAATTGGTGGTTTATTAATAGGTTTTTTCCAACACGACTTAAGTATAAGTGAAAGTGGCGAAATTTATACAATTTTAACCATTGGAGATGGATTAGTAGCACAACTTCCTGCATTAATCTTATCAACAGCAACAGCTATTATTATTACACGTTCAAACATGGATGAAGAAAGATTTGCAGATCAAACAATTAAACAATTGGTTAAAGACTCAAAAGCATTAATTCTTGTAGGAATTTCTATGATGTTATTTGGTTTATTACCTGGTTTTCCAATTGGTGTACTAATGTCTTTAGGTTTTTTGATGATTTCCTTTGGAGTCATTATCGCAATGGTTGAAAATAACAGTGATAATGCCATCACCAGATTTTTTCAACAAAGAAAAGCAGAAACAGGAACAAGAGCATCAGCAGCTGAAGTTAGTAAAAAGAAACAGCAGGCACAAGATAATAAGCCAAGCGAAAAAGAACTTATTGATACTATTATGAAAATGGAAGTCTTAGAGTTAAAACTTGGAATTCGTTTATTAAAATTAGTACAAGGGAATTCTGAATTATTAGATAAGATTAGAGGAATTCGTAAAACCATTGCTACAGAACTGGGTTTTATTATTCCACAAATTAGAATTTCTGATGATTCTTTATTAAACCCGAATGAATATAAATTGAATTTAAAGCGAATACCTATTTCTACTGGTCGCGTTGAAATTGATCGTTTTTTAGCAATGGGTGGAGATCCTAAAGCAAATTTGAAAGGTTTAAAAGTAAAAGAACCTGTTTTTGGTTTGGATGCAGTTTGGATTGATGAAGTTTCAAAAGAAGAAGCATTAATGAAAGGTTTTACTGTTGTAGATGCTCCTACAATTATTTCTACTCACTTATCTGAATTAATTAAACAGCATGCAGAAGACATTCTAACACGACAAGATATTGTTGACATGGTGAATGCTTTAAAAGCAGATTTTCCTATTGTTGTAGAAGAAGCTATGAAAGTTACTTCTTATGGAATACTATTAAAAGTATGTAAAGATTTATTGCATGAAAACATTCCTATTATTGATATGCTTACTATTGTTGAAGCAATTGCTGATATTGCTGAGTTCACAAAAGCACCGGATGTATTGTTAGAACATGTACGTGCTAAATTATTTAGATTAATTACCTTAAGGTTT
This sequence comes from uncultured Arcobacter sp., assembly GCA_913062735.1. The sequence continues at coordinate 2,433 of CAJXWI010000245.1, read as the reverse complement.
AAAGACAATGACGGTATTTTACATATTGTTACCCTAAAACCAGAAATTGAGCAAAGTTTTGTTTCAAAATTACAAGAACAACACGGTGTAACTCAGTTAATGTTATCAATTGGTGAGATTAATTCCCTTGTTACAAAAACCAAAGAATTAATTGAAGGTCTTGAGCAAAAAGGATTTTCAAAAGTATCTTTAGTAGTTGAGCCTAGTTTACGTAAGAGAGTATCAGATATATATGAAAAATTTGGACTTAATGTAGCTGTTTTATCACATGCTGAGCTAGATTCTAAAGCAAACTTTGCAATTGAAGGTACTTTGGAGTTTTAATGATATCATTGTTTAAAATAGGGTTTTTCTTAGGATTGTTTTTTATCAGTGCATTTTCAAATATAACGCTAAGTTCTAAAAATACTTTTTATGAGAATGAAGCTTTTATAATTAATTATGAAGTAAGTGCGCAAGAAATTGTTCTTCCAAGTATTAAAAATATTGCTTCATATGATGTTCAAAATACCTCAAAACAATCAAGTTATTCTAATGTTAATGGTACTATAACAAAAAAACAAGTTCGCCAATTTCTAATTTATCCACAAAATGATTTTATCATTCCATCTTTTGCTTTTGTACTTGATGGAAAAACAGTGTATTCAAAAGAAAAAAAGATAAGTAAAGAAAAAATTATTAAAACCAAAAATAATAATTTTGATTTAAGTATTAAGGCATCAAAAAAAGACTTATATGTTGGAGAAGATACGCTTTTAACCCTTATTTTTAAATACAGAAAAAACTCTCAAATTCTTGATTCATCGCTTGAAACGCCTCGTTTTGATAATTTTTGGTTTAAACAACTAAGCTCTTCTAAACAATATGAAGAAGGTTCTTATATTGTACAAGAAATCCCATTTTTGCTTTTTCCTCAAAAAGTTGGAAAAATAATAATTCCTGCGTTAAAAGTAAACTTACAAATTCTTGATGATAATAATGCTTTTTCATTATTTTCTAATGCAAGTAAAAAACTAAATATTTATTCAAATTCTCTTAGTATTGACGTTAAAGCCTTACCCAAAGATATTACGTTAATAGGTAATTTCTCCATAAATTCTAATATTAATAAAAATAAGCTAAAAGAAAATGAAGCACTTTCTTATCAAATTAAAATTGAGGGTTATGGTAATATTGATGACCTAAGTGATATTACATTCAATATTAAAAATACTACTGTTTTTGAGAATAAAGCTGATGTAAAAAAAGAGTTTCTTGCTGGGAAATATCATGTATCTTATACTAAAACATTTTCTTTTCTTTCCAATGAAGATTTTATTATTCCTTCTTATACCTTGCGTTATTTTGATAAAAATACGAAAAGCATAAAAGAAATTAAAACAAAAGCCTATAACGTTTATGTTGAAAAAATAAAAAACAAAAGTATTCTTGAAAAAGTAAAAATCATAAAAAAGAGCGAGAATCAAAAAACGCATAATAAAATATTAGAAAAGGCTGTTTTTTTCTTCCTTGGCATGTTGTTTGCAGTATTAATCTTTTGTTTATATAAACTCGTTACAATTAAAAATAAAAAAACCATAGAATCAAGTCTGTACAAAAAAATAAATAATGCTTCTTCAAAAAAACACTTGTTAAATATTTTGGCAGTATATATTTTAAAATCCCCTTTATTAGATGAATATATTTACAAGCTTGAAAAATGCGAAGAAAATAATTATAAAGATATCAAAAAAGATATTTTAATATTAATAAAAAAATTAGAAAAAAAAGGCGAAGTGTGAAAAAAATAATAATATTTGTTCTTTTGTATGTGAGTGTTTCTGCGCAAGAATACTATTCGAAAGTAGAAGCCTTAAATTCTTATGTAATAAAAGCAGCAGTTAGTGGAAAAATCACTTTTTCTAATGATGCTTTAGAAGGTAAATTTGCTAATGAATCGTTGATTATTCAAATTGATAACTCTTTGGATTTAATTGATTTAAAAGAAAGTAAAAATAAAATGCTTTTATTAAATGAGATGATAAGCATTGAAGAGAAAAACTATTCAAGACTAAAAAGAGTATCTTCAAAATCTATTTTTGAAAAAGAAAATCAAAAATTAAAATACATTAATTTAAAATCCAATAAAGCAGATTTGAATATTAAAATATTTTCGCTGGAAGATAAAATTAAAAATAAAAAACTCTATGAAAAAAATAATTATATTTTCAATATCTCAGTAAAAAAAGGGGATTATGTTAACCCTGGTAATGTATTGTATGAAAGTAAAGATTTATCAGCAGGTAAGTTAGAAATTTTTATTCCAATTTTGGACGCACAGAATATTTTAAAACAAGACATTTATAAAATTAATAACTATCTTGAGATGAAAGCTGAGTTTAAAATTTTTATTGAGGAGAAAGTTTTTAAACTTACACCTTCTGTCAGGAGGTA
>CAJXWI010000244.1 GCA_913062735.1 uncultured Arcobacter sp. | reverse complement strand
ATTATTTATTTTATAAGATGAGATTATATTTTTATTTTCAAAAAATAAACAAGCGTAAATTATTTCATTTTGTCTTAAGGACTTGTATAAGGTAGCTCTGTTCTTTTTCTTCTGCAGCAAAAATTTAATCCCATGCAAGGCAGCTAAATTTTACTAAAAAAGAAAAGAAAAGAAAAAATATGCTAATTTTTACGAATTTTAAACAAAAAATGATTTTATAAATATATTAAAGCCTATAGCACGTAAAAAAGGAAAGATCTTAGTTTAAAAACAAGCCTATATAATTTGAGAAAAGAGAATAAAAAAGATTCTGTGTTTTGTAGAATATGAAGACAAAAAGATGTCTTCATATTTATTAGCAATACATTAAAAAAGTGTGATTAACAACAATTACAAGATTGTTTATACTTGCTTAATTTTCCAATACCTGGATTAAAGGTATTTGTAGGATCTAATTTCGCATAAAACTTTTGTAAAGAACTCTCTGCTTTATACAAATGACCAACATTGTGTTCAGCAGGGTATTTGGCCCCTTTTTTGTCTAAGAACTCAAGCATTATTTCTTTCATTCTTGCTTTATCAGTACCTTTTTTGAAAATATAATTTTGATGAAATACATTACACATGAAATGGCCGTAATGTAGGGTAATATCTATATTATCTTGTACTTCTTTTGGTAATGTTTCAACCCATTGCGTATCATTACGACGTAATGCAATATCAAGAGGTAAAACACCAGCAATACTGTCTTCATGCATTACAGCATATCTTCCAGTAGCTCCACCAGCCGCAAATCTGTGTAAGATTGCTTTATCGCCCTCTTCTTGCGTACATTCTATATATCCACCATCACTATCAACTTTTTCTTCACTCCAATGCTCTTCTAAATATGCTTTGGCTTCTTCAATACCATCATCACCCATACTTAAAATTAAATGATGTTCATATTTATCTCTAATATCAAGTAAACGTCTAGGAATTTGATTTGGGAATAATTTACTTGTATATTGCATTACTTTATTTGGAATATCTTTTGGTAAAAAAGTAAAACCTTTTAAGAAGTTTTCCGCTTTTGATTTGATTTCATATAAAAGAGGCATTCTTTTAGTACCTAAATATCTAATAGCTACAAAAGTGTCTTTTCCATACTCTTCTGTAATATTAAAAATAGTTCTGTGCATATATTCTCCCATTTCTGGAAGATTTTCAAAGCGAGATAAAATGTCTGTTCTTAGTTTTGCAAGTTTATCAGGGTTATTTGTTCCCAGATAAAAAACTTGCTCTCTTTTTGGCATAAGAAAAGTATCTGTTCTTACTGCGAAAACACCAAGTTTTCCAGCACAACCACTACTTTCGAATAATCTTCTTTCATCTGCATTAAAACGCGCAGGAATATCTGAGTTTACATCTCTTACTCGTGCTTCATATTCATTATCAGAAGCTATTCCTTTCGTATAAGAAATCTTTGAAGCATCAAAATTACCTTCTTGAAGATTCGTTAATATTTCTTCTGGGCTATCGCCAAGGTCTTCAATACCAAGATTATTAACAAGGTGTAGTTTTCCTTTTTCATCTACTTGTGCATAAATAGCAAGCTCTGTATAGGCAGGTCCTCGTTTTACTAATGCTCCTCCTGAGTTATTAGCAATACCACCAATTACAGTAGCTCCTAATTGAGATGATCCAATAACAGAATGAGGACTTCTGTTTATTTTTTCTAAGGTTTCTTCAAGTGAATGAAGCGTAGCCCCTGCTAAACTAATAGCTTGTTTTCCATCGTTTATTAAATGAATATCTTTAATTGCAAGCGTAGAAATAACAACAACATCTCTGTCATAATCGTTTCCACTTGGAGCAGAACCTTCTGTAAGTCCTGTTTTTGCAGCTTGCATGATAATAATACAATTATTTTTAACACACGCTTCAATTACTTGCCACTGTTGAAAAAGAGTATGTGGAAAAACAACAGCTAAAGCGGACCCAATTCCAGAACGAAAGCCGCTTCTGTAATAAGAAGTTTTACTCTCACTTGTTAAAACTTTTTTTGAACCTACTATGTTCTCAAATTCTTGAATTAAAGCGTTTTGTTCTGGTGTAGTTGACATCAATATTATCCTTTTAATTGTTTGTTTTTTAAAAAACTTAGGGCTTAATACCATTTTGGGTACTTTGCTTTTGTTTATTTATCCATATATCATGAAATTTTATTTTAATATTAAAAGAGATTATTAGTTTAATAATAATGCATTCTTTTAAGAAATTAAATCCTAAAATCGTTATTAACTATTTAATTATGCGCATTATAGCACAAGTTGACATTAGACAAGACTTCAAGTATAAATAATAATTCCAAAAAAACCCAATAAATAGTCTTTATTCTTCTATTTTTATAGACCTATCTTCTTCGTTTGCATTTATGATTAAAACACTTTCATTCTCATCTTTAATAATATTTATCTTTTTTGTTTCATATACAACATCCATACTATTAGCGTTTGAGCGCATATCTAATTTAAAATATCTCAAGTATTCATTAAATTTTACACTTGAACGAAAGGCTTTATTCACACTTACTTCATTCAAAGCATTTTTTATTTGTTTATTAATGTAATATCGGCTCCAACGTAACCAAATAACAATCATTACTAGTATAAATATAAATATTTCCATTTATTTTCCTTTTATAGCTCACATTTTAAGATATTTTTATTTAAAAAAAATGTAGTTATATTTTTTATGCGCTTTTATTCTTTATTTTTTGGTTTTCTACCCACTAAAATACCACCTAAGGCAATAAGTGAGATTCCTGAAATAGCGTATATATCTGGTATTTCATCTCCTAACATAAGCCCAAAACCAAGAGCAAAGGGAATACTCGTATAACTAATAACCCCAATAATACTTGCAGCACTTAGACTATAAGCACGCGTAAGAAACCACTGTGATGCCGTTGACAACACAGCCATTAAACCAATAAGCGACCAAACAAAAGGATCAGTGTATATTTTAAACTCAACAAAAGAAGTAAATAACAAAAGGAATAAGGGAATAATCACTCCAATACCCATAAAAGAAAGCATGATAATTCGGGCATCATAAATATCTTTGATTTTTTTAATAGTGGCATAAGCAGCAGCTGCAAAAAATCCACCTAAAATTCCAAGAATATGTTCAAAAGATATTTCAAGGCCAAAAGGTTTTATTATAAAAACAACACCCAAAAATCCAATAAACAAAGCTAAAACAGTACTTATACTAATAGACTCTTTCATCAAATAATAAGCAAATATTGTTACAAAAAAAGGCGATGTTTTATTTAATATTACAGCTTCTCCTAAAGGAATCGTTGCAATAGTATAAAAATAACACAACATAGCAAGTGTTCCAAAAACACCTCTTAAAACAAGTAAGTTAAGTTTTGTCATATCTATAGATACTGGGATTTTTTTTAAACTATAAAGTACAATGATAACGCCCAAAAGATTTCTATAAAATACAATTTCAATGGGGTCCATAGTATCTGATAATATTTTAGCAACTGCCCCTGAAAGTGCCCCAATAAGAGCAGATGAAAGCATGAATAAAATACCCTTATCGATTACTTTGATTTTTGAGATGATGGAATACTTATTTAACATTTAGATCCTTTATTATTCGTATTGTATACAAAATTTATAAAAAAGGTTTTAAAAGCTTAGAAAGATGGATTATTAGGGGGTTTTGAAGTATGGAAGAAACCATACTTCAATGTAATTAGTGAGATAAAAACACTGGCAGGGTAGAATGTTCCAATAAATATCGTGTTGTTCCACCAAACATTAGTTCTCTTAAGCCTTTTTGACCAAAAGCACCAGCAACAATTAAATCAAAATTACCTTCGTTTGCCGCATTTAATAAAGCTTGTCCTGGAATTCTGGTTGTTTTTACTATTTCATAACTTGTTTCAATTCCATGTAAAGAAAGATACTCTTGAATATCTTTCATTTGATTCTCATCTTTGACATACTCTTTAGATGAAACAATTTTTACTTTTTTTGCAGTTTTTAATAATTCAAGAGAAGATGTTAAGGCTCTTGACGCTTCAGGAGAATTATTCCAGCCTATAATAATAGAGTCAAAAGAAAACTTTTTCATAACGCGTGGAAACATTAAAACTGATTTTCCACTCTTTAAAACAGCTGTTTCAAAAGTAGCTGTAGCAATACCTGAAGGAGGAGCAGCAGCAATAAGTAAATCACAAAACTTAGAAGCTTGTTCAACCAAAGAACTTCTAACACCTACTTGTATTTTCAAATTAATAAGGCTTTTATCAATACCTACATTAGATATGACTTTTTGAAGCAAAGCGTTAAACTCATCATCTTGTTCTTTGTACTGAGACCTAAGTACTTCATCAATTGACTTTTGAACCTCAGTAGGCAAGCGCATTGTATCTGTCATTGTAACAATACTTTCTAATCTGGATTGTAAAATATCTAGCTCAACACCAAAATGTTTCGCAATTAATAAAGCACCAAATAGTCTATCTTCTAGCTCTTCTCCTCCACCAACAGGAAAAAAAAGTTTTTTATACGTCATATTAAATCCTTTTTATTTCTAATAAATAATAGTAAGAATAGTATAAAACGAAAAAATGTAATAAAAATAAAATTTATAAACATATTATATTATACAGTCAATATAATATGGTCTTAGAACATCAAATGTTCTACTGTTCCAAATAACCCTACTTCTTTAAACTTAAAAATACGGCATGTTCAATCTCATTATATTCTTCATTTGTAAGTACATAAGATAAATTATAAGCCCCACAAATATTCTCTAAAATACCATATAAATATTCAAGAGTATTTACTGCCAAAAATTTATATTTTTCATTTGGGTTCATCTGTTTAATTTCTTCTAAGTATAAATCTCTTAATTCTTGATTTTTGTAAATATCACTTACCGTTTCAAAAAGTACAATGATTTTTTCT
>CAJXWI010000243.1 GCA_913062735.1 uncultured Arcobacter sp. | reverse complement strand
GCTCCAATCGATAATAATTTTACTAGAAATACCTGTTGTATCATCAACTGTGTCTCTAAATGAGATGCCCTGTTTGAGATCTAAATATTTTATGAATCCATTTTTTTCTGCAATAATTGGAAGAGTATATGGATCCCAATCAGCGAGCAATTGATTAGCTTTAACATTTTGGTTATTTTCGATTAAAATTTTTGATCCAAAAGGAATATTTAATGAAAATTTTACAGAAGATTGAATTTGAATGATATGTGTAAATTCATGTGTTATAACATTTTGTAACCAACGGTGAGCTCCCCTTAAATCAAAGGCTAATGGTGTTGCCCAAATTTCAATTTTATTATCAATAAAAGCATCCTTGGAATTATTCAGTAAATTTAATATGACTTGTAAGAAGGATGTGAGAATAAAGACATCTTTGGTATTATTGTCAATAATGATTGATATATTTTCTTTTTTACTGATGGGACTAAATAAATTAAGTGCTTGGTCAAAAATTTTGTCTATATTTTTAAACTCTTTGTCACTTCCAGATGAAAAGAAACTTCTAAAATCTTCAATTGTTTGTGATAAATACGTAGTAGTATTGACAATACCCCGTAAGTTGTCTTGTAATTCCTCTTTTGATATTTTGTTGTGTTTGAGGCTAAACTTTGAGATACTGGCATAAGAGATTATTTCGTTTAAGGGTTGTCTCCATTGATGTGCGATGTTATTTAAAAGTTCACCCATAAAAGTAAGTTTCATTTTTTTAAACAGTAAAAGATCTTTTTTCTTGTTGTCTTCTTTTACTTGAACAACTTTTGATGTGATAACTTTGTTTAACTCCTTTAGTTTTAAATTCTTTTCTTGAATAATATTCTTATAGTAATCTAAAAGGCCTTCTATATGTTTGTATAAGTAGTATCCAATAATTAAAAACAGAATAATAAATAACATAGAGTATTTTATGTACTCAACAATCTGATTTGTTAATTCCTCTTTTAATTTCTCTTGTTCATTTTTTATTGATTGGGTTAAATTATCTAAATAAACACCTGAACCAATAACCCAATCATTTTTTTCAAAATAGTTTACATAGGATATTTTTTCTTTAGAATTTTTACTGGTTCCAGTGCTTGAGTTGTATTCTAAAAAACCACCCTTAAATTTTGTTGCAATATTAATAAGTTCTTTGATGATAAAAATCCCATTTGGGTCTTTTAAGGTGATTCTATTTATTCCTTCATATTTATCTTCAAAATGAATAAGTTGATTTCCCTTTGAATCAAATACAAAGATATAATTATTGATATCAAAAGAGTGACTTTTGATAAACTTGAGAAGAATTTGATTGATCTCATGTTTATCTCTTTTTTCTTTTTCCAAAAATATTTGATAAAGTTTTAATTGTAAAATGAGTTTTTCAATTTTTTGTTTTGTTTTTGTTTTTTCTTCTTTTATCATATTGTTTCCAAAATCAAGTAAGCTGTCATTGACTTTGGTGTAGTAAGTATAGGTAAAAAAAAGTGCAAATACAATTGATACCATAAGAACCAGTGAGATATAAAAAATAAGATTTCTTCGTAATATTTTTTTATAATGATCATTTTTAGTCATTAACTTATCTCCAATTGAAAAGCTCTTTTGCATTGTCGTCAAAAATCTCTGTTAGATTATATGTTAACTTGTTTTTCATTAATAAATCAATGGATTTTTCATACTTCCAAACCTTTTCAAATTTTGTAAAAGGACAATCACTTCCCCATAATAGCTTGTCTTTCCCAATAGTAGAAAGAAGAACGGCAATAAAACTATCAATTTTATAATCTTTAAACCTATAGTTTGCAGAGACTTTTACGTAGAAGTTTAAGTTGGAATCTAACAAAGATATAAACTCATTGCTATATTCTTTTTTTAAAGGTCTTGCAAAATGGTCTAGAACTATTTTTAAGTTATTGTTTTTGAAGTCCTTAAATAAAGTACAAATATCATTTTCATTGGCATGAATTTCTAAATGCCAATTTAAGGAACAAAGTATTGAAAAAAGCTCTTTAAATATTTCTTCATTAAAATTAGGAAGCACTTTGTCAATAAGATTAAATCGTATTCCTTTAATACCAATTTTATCATAGTTTAGCAAAAGTTTTTTTAGATTGAATAGGTATCAAAATCATCTAAAACTATTACACCTCTGTATTTATTTGGATTTTGTTTTATAGTTTGTATTAATAAAGAGTTGTCATTTTCTAAAAAACTGGGTTGGACTAAAACTGCTTTTTTAACATCATGCTTTTTCATTAACTTTTCTAAATCATTTTGAGTAAAGAGATAATTGGGAGTATATCTCTTTACTTCCTTTGAAAAATCTAAATTATTCCAAATATGGGTATGTGTATCTATTTTCATTTATTTAAACCAAATAGAAAACCATGGTATAAAAGTAACAATGAGTAAAACTATAAACATAGTTACAATGTACCATTTGGAATAAGACATCACTTTATTTACTTTAAGACTAGTCGTTGAACATACCGTTAATAAAACAGAGGCAACAGGAGGTGTCTGCTGACCAATTCCTAAATTTAAACATACAATTACACCAAAATGAATGGGATCAATTCCAACCAGAACAGCAATGGGGAGTAAAATAGGAACAACGATAATAATAGCTGCAGATGCATGTAGAAACATTCCAAGGAGTAGTAAAAATAGGTTTAACACCAATATTAATATTATAGGGGTATCAACCAGTGAAGACAATGACATGGCTATTTGTTGAGGAAGTTGCTCATTTGCTAAAAATTGACCAATGACAGAAGAACCTGCCACAATCATCATCACAACAGAGGTCTGTTTGACTGTATTTGTCAGTGCTATTTTTAGATTAGAAAATAGATTTTTTTTGTCTTGCAATAAAAAAAATGCACTTAGAAAAACACCAACAGCAGCAGCTTCTGTAGGAGTTATAAGGCCCATGATTAATGAACCCACAACAATAATAGGAATCATAAGAGGGAAAAAAGCAATACTTAGTGTTCTTAATACTTCTTTAATGCTAAAACTATGATCTACCGGATAGTTGTTTTTCTTTGCAAAAACGTAGTTTGTGACCATAAAAGCAAGACCAAGTAAAATCCCAGGAAAAATCCCTGCTATAAATAAATCCTTAATAGATGAATTGGTGCTAACCCCATATAAAACCATAGGAATAGAAGGTGGAATGATAATACCAAGTGTTGCACTTGAAGCTGTTACACTGGCTGCAAACTCAGCGGGATATCCTTTGTTTTTCATTTGAGGCACAAACACTTTACTCATAACAGCCGCATCAGCAACAGCAGAACCACTCATTTCAGCCATGAACATGGAGGTAGTAACATTAACGTGTGCTAATCCTCCTCTAATCCATCCAACCAGTGAGGATGCCAAATCTATCATACTTTTTGAGATATTGGACAAACTCATGATTTCACCCATAAGAATGAACATTGGAATTGCTAGCAAAACAATACTATTTGTACCTGAGAACATTTGAATAGGTACGGTTATTAAATCAATGCCTTCAATAAACATGGCTAGCGTTGCTGTAATCATCAATGCAAATCCAATAGGACTTCCTAAAAAGATTAATAAAAGTAAAATAGCTATGAGGTACATTTGAACTCCTTATAAAGATTAATTGATAATCCAATCACTAACAAGAAAGAAGAAATAGGGAAAATCATCATAAAAATACCTTGTTGAATATCTATTGTTTCTATAAAAGTTGAACCATCAATGAGTATCATTTTTATTGAAAAATAAAAAAGAATAGAAAAAAAGACAAGAGATAATATATTTGGAATCATCTTGAAGATATTTTTAAAAGAACTTGGTAAACTCTCTACTAGTAAATCAAATTTAATATGAAGGTTCTCTCTTTCGGCTAAATATGCACCTAAAAAACTAATCCAAACTAAAAAATAACCAGGTATTTCATCTGTTGTAGCACTTAATGTATCAAGGTTTCCAGTAAAAAACTCATACAAACTATTTGCTAAAGCAATATCTTCTAAATAAATTCCTAGGAAATCTATAATGACATAGCGATAGAAAACTGAAAATATTAACATTGCAGTGGCACATAATAAGATGATACTGGACAAGACAAGTATTGTCTTATCCAGTTTTTTCATAGATTCTATCATGATTAAATCTTAGTTTTATTTATGATGTCCAACCATTCTGTGCCATATTGTTTTTCATATGAAGAGTATAGGCCATCAACTTTTTGCTGGAATTTAGGTAAATCAACTTTATTAATTTGAATCTTTGATTTCATGGCTTTAAAATAATATTTTTCCAATAAAGCTGCTTGTGAATATTGTGCATCCGTAATCTCTTTACCCACATTTTCAAATATCTTTTTATCTTCTTTAGATAAAGAGTTAAAGAATTTTTTGGAAACCAATAAAAAACTTGGAGTATAAATATGGTTAGTGATACTTAAGTGTTTAAGTACTTCATAGTGTTTTTGACCATAAAAGCCATAGGTAGCAGCTTCCGCTCCATCAACAACACCTGTTTGAAGTGCGGTAAATGTTTCTTTCCAAGCTACTTTTTGTGGAGTAGCTCCCATTTTTCTAAAAACATCTTGTCTAAACTTCCCACCTGAGATTCTAATTTTTAAACCTCTTAAGTCTTTTGGGGTGCTAATGGCTTTTTTTGAATTCATGATATGTCTAAAGCCATTTTCATAGATACCTAAAACTTTTATATTTTCATTGTTATTTTCTATTGTTTTCTTGACTTCATCATAAAGCCCAGCTTTCATAGCTCTTTGTACATGTTCTCTGTCTTTAAATATCCAAGGTAAGTCAAAAATACCAAGTTTTTTATCCAGTTTAAGTACTCCTGATGCTACAACTATCATCTCTAATGAACCAGCTTTTAAGTTAGTAATGAGTGCTTTTTCTTTTCCTAACTGCGCATTGGGATAGAGTTTAAAATCATACTTTTCTTT
>CAJXWI010000242.1 GCA_913062735.1 uncultured Arcobacter sp. | reverse complement strand
CCATAAATATTTTTAATTTGTAAAGCAGGGATTTTTTTACGTAAACGAGAAATTGTATTTTTCAGGTTTTTAATATCTGCATTTACATCCATATCTTCAAACCAAATTCTAGAAATCAGCTCATCTGCTGTATATATTCTTCCATTGTTTTTTAAAATCGTATCAAGAAGTAATATTTCTTTTTTGGTAAGTTCTATGATTGTTTTGCCATCACATAGTTTTTTTTGATCTTTATTCCAAAGTAAAGTATCCGTAATTTTAACAATATTACTATCAACGTTTAAATTCTTATTATAGATTTTATTACTTATGATTAAAATGTCATCCAAAAAATCAGAGTAATCAATAGGTTTAGTAAAAAAATGTTGTATGCCTAAATTAATAAGTGGTAATAAATACGAAAATTCACTTCTTGCAGATAAAATAACAACTATTTGTTCTTTATTAATTTCATACATAGCATTTACTAATTCAATTCCATCTACGTTTGGCATTTTTATATCTGAAATAACCAAATCATAATAAGTGTTTGTATGTTCATGATATTTTTTATATTGATGCAAGCCATCTTCTCCATCAACAGCTACGCTAACATGAGAAAAGATATTTAAAAGTAACTCTTCAAATTCTTTTCTGAAATCTGTATCATCTTCAACAAAAAGTACTTTTATATCTTTCGTATATTTTTTAAGTAAAGCATAATCCATCAAAATCCTTTTGTAAAATATCTTAACATTTTATCTCTTAGATTAATTTCAATAAAATAAACTTTTTTTAGGATTATAAAGTCTAATTCAAGATGCGTCTATTTATTGCAAATTTATAAAGTATATGCTTGATTTTATGATACTATTTAGGAAAATTTGTTTCTTCAAAGGGTAGTAACTAATGATAGCAAAAGACCTTCTAAAAAACATGACCATTCTTTATGCAGAAGATGAAGCTTCAATACAAAATGGAATTACAGAAACCCTAAGCCTTTTTGGAATACATGTTATTTGTGCGAAAAATGGACAAGAAGGTCTTTCTTTGTTTAAAACATCAAAAAGAAAAATTGACCTTATTTTAACAGACATTAAAATGCCCAAAATGGATGGTCTTTTAATGGTTCAAAAAATTAGAGAAATAGATGAATTTATTCCAGTAGTTATTACAACCGCCCATCAAGAAACAAACTTGCTTATGAAAGCTATTGATTTAGGTATTAGTTCTTATGTCTTAAAACCCATTGATATTTACAAGCTAAAAGGCACACTACATAAAGCCATTGAGCCCAAGATATTAAAAGAAGAATTACTTGAACAAAATAAAAAACTTAATATTGAAGTTCAAAAGAACAAAGAAAATCAAAAAATCATGGTGACACAGTCTAGATTTGCAGCTATGGGAGAAATGATTAACATGATAGCCCATCAATGGAGACAACCTTTAGCTTCCATTGGAACAGCTGCTTTTAATTTAAAATATAAAATTCTAAGTGAAGCTTTTCAATTAGACACAGAAGAAGGAAGAAAAGAACAAAGTATTTTTTTTAAAGATAAACTTGATGAAATCGAATTTTATGTTCAAAATCTAACTACTACTATAGAGGACTTTAGAAATTTTTATAAAACAGATAAAAAAGCTCTAAATAAAACAATAGATAGCAGCATCCAAAATTGCTTAAAAATAATACAAAAAGATTTAGAAGCAAATAATATAGAAGTAGTACTTCATTTAAAAAGTAAGAATAAGATTAATATTTACGAAAATGAAATTATGCATGTTTTAGTAAATATACTTAAAAATGCACAAGAAAAACTCCTAGAAAAAGAAACACATCAATCAATCCTAGAGATTAGTACAAAAGATGTAAAAGATACGGTACAAATTGATATTTATGATAATGGTGGTCCTCTGGATGAAGAAATAAAAGATAAAATTTTTGAACCTTACTTTTCAACCAAAAAAGAAAAAAATGGAACAGGAATAGGCCTTTATATGTCAAAGATAATTATTGAAAACCATCATCAAGGAAAGTTGTTTGTAAACAACATAAAACAAGGTGTTTGTTTTTCTATTATCTTAGCAAATGAGTTACAAGTATGAAACAAAACAAACACAAATACTTAAGATATTTTATTTTAATCTTTTTCTTTTTACAAGCAGGGCTTCTTTCTTCTTCTACATTAACTAAACAAGAGCGTAAATGGATAGGAAACAATGTAGTTAAAATAGGTGTTACTGACTTATATCCATTAACCTATATTAATAAAGACAAAGAAAGAGATGGATTTGCAAGTGATATTTTAGAACTTATAATCAATAAATATAATATAAAAACAAAAACACTTGTTGCACATCAAGGCACATTATTCTCAAATTTTAAAACAGGGGAAATAGATGTTATTCCTTTAGTTAGTCAAGCAAAAGAAAAAAGTAGTTTTGGAATGTATTCATCTGCTCTCTTACAAATAAAAAAGATTCTCTTTGTAAAAAAAGAAGAAAATGACATCCAATCAATAGATGATTTAAAACATAAAAAAGTTGCTGTAATACAAAAAGAAGGCAAAATCACTAAAAAGAATGCTAGAAATTCACCTTTTTACATAATAAAAACAAGAAATATGCAAGATTCTGTACAGCTTCTTTTAGAAGGTAAAGTTGACGCTATTATGGCCTCCCCCATTATTATTCAGACCTACTTAGAAGATAATCTTATTATTGGATTAAAGGCCATGCCCTTAATTATTTTTGAACCTTCAAACTTATATTTTTTTACCAATAAGAAAAAACCTATCTTACACTCAATTTTAGAAAAAGGTCTTAACTCCCTTAGCGTAAAAGAGAAAAAAGAACTTTTTGATAAATGGTTTTTAAGAGACTTAGCAAATTTGCCTTTGAAGCTTAATAATAAAGAGATATTACATTTAGAAAATAAAAAACATATAAATATGTGTGCCGATCCAGATTGGATGCCTTATGAAAAAATACTAAATCATAAACACATTGGAATGGTGGCTGATTATATGAAAATTTTTGAAGAAAAAATAGGCATACCTATAAAACTAGTTGAGACAAAAAATTGGACACAATCTTTAGAATATATGAAAAACAAAAAATGTGATATTCTTTCTTTAGCCATGGTTACAAAAAACAGACAAGAATATATGAACTTTACTAAAAAATATATTACAGCACCTTTGGTTTTAGTAACAAAAAAGAATATAACTTTTATCAGTGATTTAAAAACCTTAAAACATAAAAAAATTGGAGTTCAAAAAGATTTTGCTTACAATGAAAAATTAAGACGTTTATACCCAGAAATGGATATCGTTGATGTTGAGCATTTGCACACTGGTTTACAAAAAGTTGAAAAAGGAGAACTCTTTGGACAAGTATCTACCCACCTAAATGTGGCTTACGCTTTTCAAAAAGACTTTTTTGGAAGCTTACAAATATCAGGCAAGTTTGATGAAAGTTGGCAGTTATCAGTAGGAGTTAGAAATGATGACGTAATACTTTTTGATATCTTTGAAAAAGTAATTGATTCCATCAGTGATGAAACCAGACAAAAGATAATAAATAATTGGGTTTCAATTAAATATGAACAAGGTTTTGATTATAAACTCTTCTGGAAAATTCTAGCTTTTTTTATTTTTATTTGGTTGCTAATTACCTATACCTATATAATGCAAAGAAAATATATTAATAAACTAACAAAAGTCAAAGAAGAAATAGAAGTACTTAATGATACCTTAGAGCGAAAAGTTGAGCTAAGAACCAAGGAATTAAAATTCTCAAATAAAAAACTAAAATTAAAAACCTTAGAACTTGAAGAGCTAAATAATACGCTTGATATAAGAATAAAAGAAGAGATTAATACCAGAAAAAAACAAGAACAACTGCTTATTCAACAGTCCAAACTAGCAGAGATGGGAGAAATGATAAGTATGATAGCTCATCAATGGAGACAGCCATTAAGTGCTTTAAGTACCGTTTTTCAAAATGTTCATTTAAGGTACTCTTTAAAAAAATTAAACAAAGAATATTTGGATCAACAACTCTTATTAAGTAATGCCCTTACAGGAAAAATGTCAAAAACTATTGATGATTTTAGAAACTTTTTTCAACCCAATAAAGAAAAGGTAGAATTTTCAATACAAACGGCGATTCAACAAACCATTTTTTTAATAGGCGATAGTTTTAAAAGTAACAGTATTAAAATAAACAATAAAGCTTCGCAGGATATTCTAATCTATGGTTTTGAAAGTGAACTTTCTCAAGTATTATTAAATATAATGACAAATTCAAAGGATGCTTTTTTAGAAACTAAAATAAAAAATCAAAGTATTAATATCAAAAAGTCTAGTACAAGAAGTTATATATATTTCATTAATATTAAGGGTTTAATAAGAGTTCTTAATCTTGGGGTGTGGGAAGAGGTGCTATCCGACTTTATCTCACATGTGGCGCCAGGTGCTATAGCGGATGATGAATCCATATCAGCGAATACATATGTTGAAAAAGTAGATGGTCGAGATATCTGCATTGAAGTGGATACGATTCATTCAGTTAAAGGTGAGACACATGCTGCGACATTAATACTTGAAACTAAGTTTTATGAATATGATGTACACCAGATGCTGGACTATATTATCGGTATTAAGAATACAACGCCAACAGGTGTTAGAAAGCCAAAATTTATGAAGCAGCTGTATGTAGCAATGACGAGACCAAGTCACCTATTGTGTTTAGCTATGAAGAGGTCATTTGTTGATAATAACACTCTAGTGCTCTTGAAAAAGAATGGATGGAAGGTTCGAGAAATTTCAAATGATGGTCACTACACTGATCTTTAATGGAAATAGTGTAATTAAAAAAAGCTTATAAGTGTTTTCAAGTCGGACTCGTAACTACGAGTATTCAATCACTATTTGGTAATTAATATGGAAATTGATGAAAAAGAAATGATGGAAAAGTACTTCCAACAGATCCAAAAAGAAAAAGAATTTGAG
>CAJXWI010000241.1 GCA_913062735.1 uncultured Arcobacter sp. | reverse complement strand
TAAAATGGATGATTGAAAGTGTGGGAGAAGAGGGTGCAAAAGAACATTTTGCTGCTATTTCAACTGCACATGAAAAAACAAAAGAATTTGGTATTAGAGATGATAGAGTTTTTGGATATTGGGATTGGGTTGGTGGACGATACTCAATTTGGAGTGCAATTGGTTTAGGAGTAATGATTGCCATTGGCATGAAAAACTTTAAAGAATTTTTAGAAGGTGCTTATGAAATGGATCAGCATTTTAAAAACACACCTTTAGATGAAAATATACCTGTGCTTCTTGCTTTAATTGGTATTTGGCATATTAATATTTGTGATTATTCTACGCGGGCTTTATTGCCTTATGATCAACGTTTAAGTTCTTTTCCTTCTTATATTCAACAGTTAGATATGGAAAGTAATGGAAAAAGCATTTCTTCCAATGGAGATAGTATTCATGTACGAACGGGTGCTGTTGTTTGGGGAGATGCAGGAACTAATTCGCAACACTCATTTTTTCAGTTATTGCATCAAGGCTCAGAAATTGTTCCTTGTGAATTTTTAGTAGCTGTTAATAAACATGAAAAAGACATGGATGAACATAACAATCTTCTACTTGCTAATTGCCTTGCACAAAGCCAAGCGTTGATGGCAGGAAGACGCTTAGATGAAGTAATTAAAGTTCTTAAAAAAAGAGGCGTTTCTCATGAAGAAGCCATACGATTAGCGCCTCACAGACAATTTAAAGGAAACAGACCTTCAACTACGTTAATGTATAAAAAATTGGATGCTAAATCACTTGGGAAAATTATTGCCTTGTATGAACACAGAGTATTTGTAGAAGGTATTATTTGGGGTGTAGATTCTTTTGATCAATGGGGTGTTGAACTTGGAAAAGAACTAGCTACTGAAATGTTATCTTTAGTAGTAGGAGAAAAAGAGATTAATGAAGAAGAACTTGATTCTTCAAGTGCTGGACTACTTAGAAATATTTCTAAGTGGAGCGAAACAATTTAGTTTAAACTAAGAGAAGAAAGTATCTTCTCTTAGTTAGACAACTGCTAATATTATAACTCCATACACACCTGTAAAAAGTAAAAATAATGATTTTAGTACTCTTGTTTCTTTTTTCTCTTTTCTAAAAAGAAGTAAATATAAAAGTGACAAAGATAAAGATAAAATAAATGCTTTCTTTGAACCTATTTCAAAAGAATATTCTTCATAACTTTTATGAGGATTCTTTTTTATATTAAAAGTATATGCATAATCAAAAAATGTTTGATATAAAGAACTAACTTGTGGAATGTCTACTTTAAATTCATCTAAATAAGAAAAGTTTTTATCAAAAGCAACAGCATAAACATACTTCTCGTCTTTATAACGGATAAGTTTGTTAATGGCATTGGCATAAATTTCTAGTTTCATAGTATTACTATCGTAGTATTTTAATGGCAGTTTTATCAAGTTGTAATTTTTATACATAAGAACATAAGCCTTGTTACTCTCATCTATTATTAGACCATAAAATTCTTTTTTTCTGCTTTCTGAAATTTTTATTTGCTTGATTTTTATTTTTGAATCATAAGCGATATTTTTTATATAGAGTTCATCATCATATCTTTTAAAATGAAAAAGTTTATCTTTATTATCAAGAACAAAATAACCTTCATCTAAAGGTTTCATATTGGTCGTTTTTCCTGCAATTATCTTAGCTGGAAAGGAAAACCCTTTATTTTTCAAAGCAAGAGTGTATTTTTTACTTAATTTTAGGTTTTTAGTGTTGTCTTGGGAGTCATAAATTGAGAAATCTTTATCAAGATTAAACATAAGGTTAGGAAAGGAAATAACTCCTTTTTTACTGCTTGGGTTAAATAAAGGATAAAGAGATACTTGATTTATATTTTCATTTACATTGTTATAAGAAAATTTAAAACTCTGTCTTGCTTTTTTTATTGTTTTTTTGTCATATGAAATACCATCAACTACAATAGGCAGTTTTTTCTGTATGTCAAGATTTCTCCAATAAATAAAGGGTAAGGCTTTTTCATACTCCTTTAAACTAAGTTTTTCCCCTTTGTCATTTCCATATAAAAAATGATGATAACCTAAGTGTTGTTTATACATAAATTGTTTTTTTGGTGCTGAATAAAATACGTAAGTAGCTAAATCAATATTTTTTGAAAGTGCTTTTGTATTAAAGGGGAGAAAAAAACTAAAAGAAGTTAAAAACAATATAAGGAAAACAAAAAAAGAAAGTTTAGGAATAAAAATTTTTTCTTTTAATAAAGAATAATGCCCATTTTTAAAACGATATAAAGACAGCAGAGGCATAAATAATGATAAAACAAGTAAGAGTCCTAAAAAAGCATAAAGGTTGTTATATCCTTGGTATTTGTCATTTAAGAAAAATAATGAAACTATCATAATCATTAACACACATAAAAAGAATTTTCTTTTAAAATAAGGTTCTATCATAATTGCAACGCAAAAAGTATAAACCACAAATGATGCTAGCACCCAAGGAAGAGCAGTTTGTATTGAAGATATAGCAATCAAAGAAGGGTAAAAAATACAAGAGATAAAATACAAAGACAATAATAAAATACTATTTATTAAAGATAAAAGCAATAAACCAACGCTTAAATACAAAAAAACCATTTTATTTTGATTGATGGGCAAATGAAGTGGAATTCTAAACTTCTTTTTATGAATTTCAGGAAGAAATTGTGCAAGTGCAATTACAAAAGCTGCAAAAGAAGGCAGAAACTTTAAAACATCGTAATAAATATTTCCAATATGTACCGCTTGATACCATAACATACTATGTGGTTCTATTTTTGTAAAACTTTGTAATGTGCTTATATATAAATACAATAAAGCAGTAATAAATAAAATTATCAAAGCGATATAGATATATTTTATTTTGAGAAACTCTTTTCTTAATATAGCTTGAAACATTAATATCTCCCCATTAAACCAATAAAAGCATCTTCTAAATTGATTTTTTTTCTGTTTATATTGGCATTATTAATCTGTGCAAAAACAGTATGTGATGCTTGTAGATTTTTAAGTACTTCTTGTTCATTTTCATAAGAATAAAGCCTGAGAGAGTTTTTAGATACTTCTATATTTCTAATAACATCACTTTTAACCAAACGCTCAATTTCTCTAGTTTTTAAATCATTTGGAAGCGTAAAATCAAGAGTATAGGATTTAAAGTTGCTCAATAAATCATCTAAATTTGTTTTTAATATTTCTCCCCCTTTGTTAAGTAAAATGATTTCATCAATTAAGTGTTCAAGGTCTTGGACTACATGTGAAGTAACAAAGACTGTTTTTTGCTCACTTTTGACAAAATCATGCAAATAATCCAAAAATAAGCGTCTATAACCTGCATCTAAACCCATAGAATAATCATCTAGTACTAATAAATCAGGATTTTGTGCAAAAATTAGACCAAGAACTACTTGTGAGCGTTGACCATAAGACATATTAGATATTTTATGTGTTTTAGGAAGGGCTAATAAGTCCATTAAATCATAATAAATATCTTTACGCCATTTTTCATAAAAGGGAGCATAGAATTTTTCAATTTGTTCAATAGTCATGAACTCAAAGGTTTGATGCCCTTCATGCAATAAACCAATTCTTTTCCTGGTATTTTCACTTAAAGAAGAAGAATTCTCTCCAAATATTAAACATTCCCCTCCCAGTGGTTTTAAAAATCCCATCAAGATGTTAATCAAACTTGTTTTTCCTACGCCATTTTTACCTAAAAGTCCAACGATTTGACCTTTTTTAACGCTAAAATTCAAGTTGTCATAAAGCTTTTTTTTCCCATAAGCATGGCTTAGATTTTTTACTTCAATTACATTTTCCATCTTAAGAATCACTGCATTTTGTTTTAGATGTTTTACTTTTTTCATCTCCACATCCACAAGAACCGCAGCCCTTGCTTTTAAAAAGAGATTTATAAATATAGCCTAAAGCAAGTGCTAAAATAAGACCTGTAAAAATATATTCTTCTATACTCATTCTACAATGTCCTCCCCTTTTATAGCTATTTTATGACCTTCTCCTGCATCAAAATGAACAGTATAAGCGCCTTGAGGTTTTCTAAATACAACTTCGCTGTCTTCATTCATTCTGGTTTCCATGACTGTTGTTTCATTTTGTTTAATAAAAAACAAGATACCACTGGCGCTACTTCCGTCTGAGAAGCCACCTTCACATACAATATTTTCATCTCCATTGTCAAAACAAGACATGATTGCCGTATGTGCTTGTGCACTACCTACTAGTAAACTAAGTGAAATTAAAATTTTTTTATACATATATTTCCTTTTTTTTTGAATTAGGGATTAAGCCTAGGAGTATGGTTATTAAAATGACAGTGATATAAAAGAAGCTCATTGTTTCTACTCCACTTAAGGAGTAGTTATTTCCTACAATATTTACCAAAATGGCTGCAAATATTCCTAAAATTATGGGATAAATAGTTGCAAATATCATCCATTTATAAGAATTGGTTTGAACTTTAATCATAATCATTGTTGCAATACAAGGTGGTGTTAAAGCCATAAAAACAAGAATGGCTATGGCACTTACTTGTGTGTATAAGTTTGAGCTTGCTATTGCATTATTGTTTATAGAATTTGCTGCATTATTGTTTTCATATAAAGCTCCAATGGTTGCAACTGAGCTCTCTCTTGCGGCAAAAGAGCTTAAAAATGCTACATTTATTTTCCAATCAAATCCCGCATATTGTGTAAGAGGAACAAAAAATTTCCCCATCATGCCAAGGGCAGAATTTTCTACTTTTTCATTTTTAAGATTTCTAAAAAGTGCTTTTCTAGCTCGAATAAATTTTTTAAAGGCTTTGTTGATTTTTCTAGCTTCTTTATCTCTTTTGGGTTTTACAAATTTAAAGAAGATAGGGTTTTTTTCTATATAAGCAGCATCAATACTTTTAGCTGTGCTTTTACTGCTTGTATTCATACGTTTTGAACGGTAGGTATTG
>CAJXWI010000240.1 GCA_913062735.1 uncultured Arcobacter sp. | reverse complement strand
ATAAAATAGTAATACCTATGGTTACTTCTATATATTTGTCTATTTTCTCTTCCAGTCTTTTTTTCTTTGTGATGATGACTTTTTGTATTTCATCCATGTAAATGCCTGTGCCAATAACCCAATTCCATTCTTTATAGAGTTTTACAAAACTTAGTTTTTTAATTTTTTCTTTTTCTTGGGGTTTATTCCAATAATATTGAGAGAAGTTTCCTTGATGATTTTTCATAGCAAGTTTTACATTTTGTTGAATATAATAGGTTCCTTTTCCATCTTTAAGTTGGGTATCGTCTTTGTTTATATCTTCTTGTCTGTAAGGATGAGCGATTAATTTATTGGTATTGGAATGTATCCAAAAGTAGTTATTATCTTCAAAACGTATAAACTCTACCCAACGTGCAATAGAATATTTTAAATCGTCAATATTGTAAAAAATATCTTTTTTTAAAATAATAATAATATCTTTTTCTTTTAGGTATTTAAAAAAATATAAATCTGTTTCATCAATAAAAACAAACTTTTGCTTATCTTTTAGTATATTTTCTTGAAAGCTTTTTATATTATTGTTATTAAAGAAAACGCTGGGATTTTTTAACAGTTTTTTGTTTTTATAAATAATAAAATCACTGCGGACATTTACATTTTGATTGATATATTGCATATACTTTTCTTCATTTGTATTCTCATCAATCAGATTAACAAAAGCTTGCATTTGAATTTTCATATCTTTTTTAATATTTTTAACCATGAGTTTTTTATGATAGTTGATATAATCAAAAACACCTTCTACTTCATTTTGTAATACAATTTTTTGTTTGTTGATATACTCTTGTTCAAGAAGATAACTCTCTTTTAAAAAATAATCATTTTGGCTCTTAATAAAATAATATAAAATAACAATGAATAAAGTAATGATAGTAACAATGGGGGTTAAGATAATCAACTTAGGTAGATTTTTTTCAGTAAACACCTAGATTCTCCTATATTTATAAACTATTTTTATCATAGTATAGTGAAGTGTTAAAGCAGTGTGCTTTTTATTATACAAAAGCCTTTTAAAATTAGGCGTTAAACTCTATGATAAATAATTTATTATGATATTTAACTAGCTTATTTTTTTTACTTTTTTGTAGGTCAAGATAGTTTATACTGTTTATATAATTATATTTACAATCTTGTTAAGGAGTATATTATGGCAAAGAAACAAAAAGTATTTCTTTCTTATGTTCATACAGGGAAACTCTCTACTGTTACGGATAAAAATGATGCGGAATACAAAAATGATTTTGTAAAAATGTATTTAAATGATGAAAATATTGCAATTTCATCTTTTTTAGAAGATGAATTGGATGCTTCTTCAACGGTAACCATTGTATTGATAGGAAATGATACTTTAGTGCAAAAATATGTACTTGATGAAATATCTTTTTCTTTAGATACTTCACCAGATAAAACAAGAAATGGTGTCCTAGGAATAATTTTACCTTCGTATACGGGGAAACTATCCAATGGATTATTCCCTTATTATGGACAGGTAAAATTGGAAAATTCAAGTTATTGTATTGACGAAAATATTTTGCCAGAAGAAATGTCTTCTCATATTAAAAGCGGTTCTATCAAACTTTATGACTGGTCAAATAATCCAAATGAAGTTGAAAAATGGATTCATGAAGCCTATGAAAGTAGCTTGATTCTTAAAAAGAGTGTTTCTTAACTAAGATATTTTAATATTCATTTGAACGTTTTTTACAAATACATAAATTTTGAAAGAAATATCATACTAAGAACAAACGTAAAAGGCAAAGCATGCCCTTTAAATACAAAAGGATTTATTTTAAAGAACTTTTGATTAAAGCCTCTTATTCCTAACCAAATTCCTAAAAATGCTTTTAGGGCTAAAAGGCTTTGATAATAAGATAAGCTTTGATTTTCTATAGAACCAAATACTTGAGAAATTAAATAAAGTCCAGTAGCAACAGCTAATAAAAGCGCCCATGGTACTACTTTTCTTACATGTTGCATTACTGCTTCTCTTGCTATTTTGTGCTCGTCTTTATTTAAACTTTCTTTCATTCTTGAAAGAAAAAAAATATCTACGAATAAAAATCCACCATAAATAAATACACATAAAAGATGTAGGGTTAGAATACTTGTATAAATCACTGTTTGCCTTTGTACGATATTTTTTACTATAACAAAATAAAGAGACAAAAGAATTGATTAGGGTCAAACTTTGTTACTAAAGAAAATAGTGATATACTTTAAAAGAAAATTTAAAGGAAATATCATGATAACAAGAGATATGACAGGACCAAGAATGAGTAAGATTGTTGAATACCAAAATGTGATTTATTTTGCAGGTATTGTTCCTTTAGACAAAAGCCTAGATGTTAAGGGCCAGACGGCAGATGTTTTAAAGATTGCCCATGGGCTTTTTATAAAAGCAGGTACCAGTAAAGAATATATTTTAAAAGCAGAAATATTTTTAAAAGATATTGATGCTGATTTCGCTGCTTTTAATGAAGTGTGGGATGAATGGGTTGATAAAGATAATCCTCCTTCAAGGGCTTGTGTTGAAGGCAAAATGTCAACACCACAAACACTGGTTGAAATAATATTCACAGCTGCAAAAGCACAAGCAAATTTAACAAATTTTCCTTAAGCATAATGGAAAAATACTGCTATAATTCGCGCAAAGGATTTTAATGAAAAAAACATATCAATTAGATGATGTAAAAAAGAAAAAAGAAAGAGTTTTAGAAGCTATTAAACATGATGTTAGAAAATACATTAAAAGAGAAAAAAACAAAGAATTACCAGAAGGTTTTGATTTTTGGAATTTTGATTGTAAATTTTCGCTTAATGGAGAAGAAGCTAAAACTATCAATTTTACAGATATTACAAAAAATATTGATGAAGCTAGCACTTCTGATGCAAAAAGTTTATATATGGAACTTCTTTCATCTGCTAAAAAACGAGAAGTGAAAATTGTAGAAGAAAAAACAGTAGAAGAAAATTCTAGTACTGAAGAAACGAAAGAAGATACAAAAGAAGACTAAATAGTTTATATTTAATAATCTAAAGGAAAAACATGCGCTTTATTTTAAACTTTTTATGGTTTATTTTTGGAGGCTTTATTATGGGACTTACTTGGTGGTTTTTTTCACTGCTTGCATTTGCAAGTATTATAGGAATTCCCTGGGGTAGGGCATGTTTTGTTATTGGAAAGTTTACTTTTTTTCCTTTTGGTTATGAGGCTATTAACAGAGATATCTTGCATGAAGGTGACATTGGTACTTCTTCTTTTGGATTAATAGGAAATGTTATTTGGTTTATTTTTGCTGGATTTTTTTTAGCCCTAGGACATGTTATTTGTATGGTGGCATCTTTTATTAGTATTATTGGTATTCCCTTTGCTTTTGCACATTATAAATTAGCTGTTATTTCTATTGCACCTATTGGAAAAATGATTGTTGAAAAAGAAATTGCACAAGGTTTAAAGTTTGAGAATATAATGAATGAATTGAAGAAAAAAAAGTCTTAGTTATAAAGACTCTTCTTTTTTAATTAAAGCACTTACTCCATCGTACATGTCTTGAACACATTGTACTTCACTAACTCCAAGTCTTCTTTTATTAGAAATATCATAAATACCGCCTTCACTTTTTGAGTGTTCTCCATGTATGCCTCTGATTTGTAAAAAATACTTATCCGTAATCTTTTTATATTCTTTCATATCAAGACTTAGTTTTGGAAGTTTAATATGAACAGAAGCTCGCATTGCTGTTCCTAAATTTGTAGGACAAGACGTAATATAGCCTAAGTGATCATTGTATGAAAATTGCATATGTTCTTCTAATAAATGTATGGCTTTTAAAAGTCTTGAAAATACCGCTTTAATATCTCCACCTTCTTGCATGGAAATAATTCTTAGCTGATCCTCTTCATTAATCCAAACCAAAAAAGTTTTTTCAGTATTGTGAAAAATACCCCTGCTATTTGGCCAGTCATTATTTAAAGAAGCAGCTTGTAAAAACCTGTCGCCTTCTTTAAATAAAAAATGATCTTTAATTAAACGTGCTTGTTCTTTTTTACTTAATGCATTTAAGGCATAATATTTTCCTTTTAAATCATGTTTTAAATGATTTAAAGCTTTTGAAACTATCTCTTCTATTTCTTTTCTTTGTATATCACTAATAGCAGGACCTAAAGGAAAGTCTTTTAGGTTTCTTCCTACTCGTATCCTAGTGGAGAGAATATATTTATTATGTTCTTCTAATAAAGGAGCCTTTAAATACGATGCATTTAGATTAGATATATGTTTATCTTCTTTTGTAAAGCCATGATAATCTTCGATGATATTATCAAACAAAGCAGCAAATAATGTGTAAGACTCTTCATCTCCTGCATACACTCCAATACCACTGTCGGGATTTTTAAGACCTGAGTTAATGGCTTTTTCAAGGCTAAAACCATTCTTGCTTTTTAAGTCTTTTAAGTGATTATAAATACCAATATTTAGATACTTAGCCATTAGAGATTGATGTTCTTTTGTGAAAATAGGATAGTTCATGCAGCTTCCTTTTGATTTCTTATTATATCTTTTTGATATTAAAAAATAAGGAATATTATATTATTTTGTTAAGATATCTAATAAAAATTAGGATAAAGGTTTATTATGCAAAAAAATGTCTTTATTACGGGCTGTAGTTCAGGTTTAGGTTTGGCACTTACTCAATTGTATTTAAAAAAATCATATAAAGTTTATGGAACAGCCAGACGAATGCCAAAAATTAATGATAAAAACTTTATTTTCGAACGCTGCGATTTAAAAGAAACAAAATCCATTGCGCAAGCTCTTACTTCTTTTATACAAAAAGAAAAAAAGTGGGAGTGTGTGTATTTAAATGCTGGAATATTGGAAAAAATAGATCTAATGAATAATCTTAGTATAAATGACTTTGAAGAAGTAATGAATGTTAATGTCTATGCAAATAAAATT
>CAJXWI010000239.1 GCA_913062735.1 uncultured Arcobacter sp. | reverse complement strand
TATTTTTAAAAGCAATACTAAAAGTTCGACTGCTAGGCATTTTGGTTCCCGCATTACTTTTGATGAAAACAATCATATTTTTATTAGCTTAGGAGATCGCGGAGAAAGAAAAAATGCACAAGATTTATCTACCCATGCAGGAAGTATTATTCGCTTGAACCTAGATGGAAGCATTCCACCTTCCAATCCTTTTGTAAACAATAAGTTTGCCTTGGATGAAATCTATTCCTATGGACACAGAAACCCCCAAGGACTTTTTTATGATAAAAAAAGAAAACTTTTGTTTTCAAATGAACATGGCCCAAGAGGTGGAGATGAAATCAATATAATATACAAAGGCAAAAATTACGGTTGGCCCATTGTTTCTTATGGTAAAGAGTATAGCTCATTATCTTTTGTAGGAGAGGCAAGAAGAAAAAAAGGCATGGAAGATGCAATCAAAGTATATATTCCCTCAATTGCACCCTCTTCTTTATTAATTTACCAAGGAGATATTTATAAAAACGCACAAGGAAATCTATTTTCAAGTGCACTTGCTTTAAAACATATTAACCGCATTGTTTTAAATAAGAGCCTAAAAGTAATTCAAGAAGAGCGCTTATTTATAGATTTAAAAGAGCGTATTAGAGCTTTAGTAGAAGATGAGAAAGGCTTTATTTATTTTTCAAGCGATCAAGGAAATATTTATAAAATTAAGAAAAAATAGTCTTATTTATCAAGTAAGATATCGGCTTTACTTCGTAAATTCTTTTTATATAAAAATTCTTTTTCTCTTTTAGAGAATTCTTCTTTTTTACTTGTTTTTTTCTCTTTTTCTTCCTTGTTTTCTTTATTTTTATTTTTAAATAAAGTAAGAACTAAATACGCAGAAAAAACAATGCTAAATAAAATAATACCCCATTTAAGTATAAGCAAAAATTTCATATACTCTAATTGTTTGCTTATTTGCAAATATTCTATTATATCTGCATACATTGCATTGGAAAACAAAGCTAGGCATAATAAAAGAACAATAAGCAATACTCTTTTTCTAAACGTATATAAATAATACCAAAACAGCGCCGATTTAACTTGTTTAAACATCTCCTACCTTAGATAAAAACGTTTAATCCAAGTGCAGCAAGGGCTAACAACAAAGATTTAGTTTTTAATTCATCCACAATTTTTCGCTCTTCATCCCCTATGATTATTTCTAATTCTT
Organism: uncultured Arcobacter sp.; assembly: GCA_913062735.1. Next base: position 3,800 of record CAJXWI010000239.1, on the reverse strand, counting down.
CATTATTATAATCATCAAATGTTTTATGTACTTGTGCTAATCTGGCTTTTGTAGCAATAACAGCATTTTCTCTTATTTTTTCTTTGATTTTATCTTTTAAGCTAGTGCTTTTAATTTTTGAGTAATCAAAAGCTTTGTCCATATTTTCTTTTATAATTGTTTTAAGACTCATACTAATCCATTGTTTTTCTTTAGTATAACATCTTATTATTAATAGTAAAAAGGATTTATAATTCTAGGTGTATATTGTTTGTATTCGAAGTGCAGTGTTTGACGCATGAGCTAAGAACTTAAATCTTAGCTTTTATTACGTTTATTCTTCTGTGAAATAAAAACTTAGTTTTCCTGCTTGTGAATCGTAGTTTTTACTTTTTGTATCTTTATAAGAATCTATAATTTCTCTTGCTTTTATAAAAGAGCTGGCTTTTGCAATGATTTCTTTTTTATCTTCATTTACAATAACACCCTTGTCATTACTTTTTTTAAAAGATTTCGCACGATCGATGTCTTTAAAGGTACATTTGATAATATCAATTTCTCTTTTTACATCAATTCTTGCTTTTTTCTTTTCGTCATCAAAACGCAATATTCGGTTCCCATTAGAAGAAATTTTCATTGTTTTTGCGCTTAGAATATCTTCACATGTTTCAAGTATTACATACTCTTTTCCATTGATTAAGATTTCATCATTTTGTAATAATTTAATCTCTTTGATACTCGTTTTTTTACCCTTAGCCATTAATGCCCTTTAGTTTTTCCACATTATAGCTAAAATAATAAGCACTAAGGTAAAGATATAAAATACTTCTCCTATCTTTAATCCCATATTTTTTTTATTAAGCTATACTAATATTATAAAAAAAAAGGAGACACAATGGCAAAAGGTAAAGACGTTCAAAAAGCAGCGAAAAAAGCTCCTGCGAAATCATTAAAAGAAAAAAGAGCAGATAAAAAAGCGAAAAAAGATTCATAATATTTAAAATTTGGGGAATAGATAATACTATTCTCCAAATTTACTTTAAGCCTTAAGTACTAGATTTTATACTCTGGAACAAGGACTGCAAAACCTTCTGTAATTTCATTTCTTAATTTAGAAAGCTCTTTTGATTCAAAACAGTTATAAAAAGCCTTCGCATCATCCATACTTTTAAACTTATACATCACCATATTTGAATAAGCAGAACCTTCTAATATTTGTGTAGCACTTGCAACTACTAATTGGGCAGAATACTTTTTTATAATCTTTAAGGACAAGGGTCCCAGTTCGTTTATTCTAGCTCTATTTGTAATATTATAATTATAAATAATATAAGCACTCATTTTTATCCTTTTTTATTTAGTATTCCCAACTTTTATATCTGTCGTTTTCATTTTTCATATCTTCATATAAACAAACCATTCTATGCAAAAACCAGCTTTTCCCAAAATAAGTGATAAGGGTTCCTAAAATAACTGCGTTAAGAGAATAATTAATGCTTGCCCAAATTGATAAAATGAGACCAAAAGAGGAAATAATATTAAGTATTGTATTAAAAAAAGTATTATGATGTGGAGCAAGGGGGATTTTGTCTCTGTTTAAATAAACTCTTTCTCCCAATACTGCTTTTGATGCCCAATTTTTTGTTGATTTGGCTTTTTTAAAAACAACAGGATTGTAAAACATCCAAAGTAAGGAGATAAGAGCAGGAATTAAACACCACCACCCTATCCATAAACGACTCCAAAAAGAAAATAATATAAGAGGAAGAACAGAATACCTGCTCCAAACACTAAGAGGATTAGCATGTTTCATCCAGTTTTCATCACTTAAATTAAAAAAATTAGCAACTTTTCGCTCTAATGTCATTTTTTGCCTTTTTTACAAATGTAGTTAAATACTTATTATAATAGTTTTAAAACAGTGTTTATTTCTTCTTTTTCAAGAAAAAGAGAAGAAATATCTAAGTCTTCTGTCATGTGTTTTTGTGAAGTTGTTCCATTTAAAGGTGTGATATTTATTTGCTGTAAAAATCTATAAAATATTTGAGCCGAGGTTTTATTATATTTTTTACATAAAAGTAAAACTTCTTTTGAAACCAAGATATGGGGATTAGCACTTAAAGACCAGAAGCTTTGATACGAAATATTTTTATCCTTGCAAAATTCTCTTAATTCTTTATCATAAGAAGAATCGGCATAAAATCTGTTTTGCAAAACCTTGGGCTTAACTTTTGCGATATCGTATAAATAAGAAAACATTTGAATATCATAACAATTACAAAGACCAATTTGTTTCACCTGCCCTACTTCTACATATTCTTCCATTGTTCGATAAACACTTACAAAATCTTCTATAGGAGAAAAAGGAGAATGAATTAAATACGAATCAATATAATCTACTTTTAAATTCTCTTTTGATTGCATAAAAGATTTTTCAAGTTGTATAATGATGTTATCAGAACTCAAATAAGGCATATTATCTTGGTCTTGCCCATTTAGCGGAGTAAACTTTGTTTGAATAAAAACATCTTCTCTTTTAAGCCCATGAGCAAAGGCATCTTCTAAAGCAAGACCAACTAAGTCTTCTCTGTAATGTCTTGGTTGACAAGCGGTATCTACAGCTCTAAAACCTAAAGTTAGAGCTTCCTTAACAAGTCTGCTTGTTTCTTCTTTTTTCCAAGCCGTTCCATATATCATCTTTGTCATGTTTTCCCTTTATATATAATACGAAAGTATAAGCAGATTTATATTATTTTATTCTTCTTTTTGATTCAAACCCAATTTCTTTTGTTTGATTTTACTTAAACCTAAAGATACGATACGGTGCGATTCTTTAATGTATTCTTCTAATTCTAGATCTATTTCTTGTGAGTTATCAATTTTTTGAATCCATTTCATACCTCTGTTTGCAAAATATGGTGCCGGTTTGTAGCCCTCTAAATCACTTAGGAAATAAAAATCTTCTGGAGAGGTTTTAAACGTAAAGGCTTCTTTATCTTTATTTGTAAAACCCCCAATAGCAAAAACTTTATCTGCCACTTTCCATACATGAGACCCACCCCATTGATTGACATAAGAAGTTGCTAATAAAGAAGAACAATATTTATTAAAAGTTTCATAGTTCATGTATATCTCTTCCTTATTTGGATTTACTCATGAACTATTTTAACTGTTTTAAAATTAAATTGTGCCTATATAAATGATAAAACTTAGCTTATAATTATTTATCTTGCTACTGCAATAATTGAAGAGACTACCCTTTCCACTTCATTTATTTGTAAACCAGCAATATTAATTCTAGCCCCTGGAACCAAATAAATTGAATACTCTTCTTGAAGCTTTAACATCTGAGTTTCATTAAGTCCCGTCATCGAAAACATACCCTTATGAGAAAGAATATAATCATACTTGTTTGAACCGCTCTTAGATCTAAAAGACTCAACCAAAGCATGACGTAAAGCAAGAATTCGCTCTCTCATTTCTTTTAATTCCATCTCCCATTGTTTTTTTAAGACAGTATCATTTAATATCTTAGCAACAATAGCAGCCCCATGTGCAGGTGGCATGGAATAAGAACCTCTGGATAATTCGCCCATATGTATTCGTACTTCTTTTGCTTTTTCTTGTGTTTTTGCAATTACAATAGCAGCACCTGTTCTCTCACGGTATAAACCAAAGTTTTTTGAGCATGAAGTAGATATAAGTACTTCTTGCACTTGATTTACTAAAAATCTAAGTCCTTTTGCATCTTCATCTAAATCATCCCCAAGACCTTGATATGCAATATCAATAAAAGGAAGAAATCCATTTTTTTGTGATAA
>CAJXWI010000238.1 GCA_913062735.1 uncultured Arcobacter sp. | reverse complement strand
GCCTTAACAGATGTTTATGCTTTAATGAAAATGTTATCCAAAGATAAATCTAAGCTTATATTATGCTATAACCATACACAAAACTATAAAATTGGGGAATCTATAACAAATTCTTTAGTTTCTTTGGCTAAAAAGAATAGATTAAACAATAATTTTATGGTAGAATATATTGGTAATGTGTCGACATCTAAGTGTATTCCAACAACAGGTAGACTTAGAAAACTCTTCACAAAAGAATTTAAAAACGACCAAGTAAGTAAAGAACTTAACCAAATTATTAATGCTTTACTTAAAACAATTATATAAAGGTAAATCAGGTGAATCTTTTTTTTACAAAAATAATTTTTACTGTTTTTGCTGCTTCATGGATGTGTTCGTGATAGTAGAAAGATTTACACAAAATATGATTAACTCTGGTTTATTCAGGTTATATATTGCAAGCGGTTTTTTTGGAACCTCAGTTTTCTTTGTTATTAATGCAGAATTATTCTCACCTTTAGAAATGATTTTAGGTGTAATTGGTGTAACAATCGCATTAAAAGGAATAACTAATCTTATGTTATCGATGATAATTTTATTATTCTCTTTAGATAATAAAAAAAGTGAATTGGATTTTAACTATCAAAGTGAACGCATTGATTCATTATTAAGTGAAATTCAAATTTCTTCAAGTAAAACAGAAAATACAAAATAAGGATCTTAAATGGAAATAAATTCTTTAAATAATTTAAGCACTCTTTCTTTAGCTAAAAATGATTTAACAAATAACCAACAAGTGCAAGGTAAATCTTTTGATGATATTCTTAAGAATGCAATTGAGGATGTTAATAAAACTCAAGTAGATGGATACAATGCTATGAGAGGAATCGCAACTGGGGATGTTCCTAATCTTCAAGAAGCAGTTGCCCAAATTACAAAAGCAGAGAGTACACTAAAACTTGCTTTAGAAGTTAAGAATAAAGCTTTAGGCTCATATAAAGAAATTATGAGAATGCAAATATAGGAGATTAACATGGGATTTTTTGACGGATATAATATTGCAACATCTGGTATGGGTGCTCAACGAACTAGAATTAATGTTGTTTCTTCCAATATAGCAAATGCAAAAACGACTCACACAACTGATGGTGGACCATATAAAAAGCAGCATGTTGTTTTTGAAGATTTATTATTACAAGCGGGTAATAAAACAAATAAAAATGACAGTGAAATGTCGATGAACTTGAAGCAAGATTTATCTCTAAGAGGTGTTGGTGTTAAAACAATAGTAGAATCTAAAGATGATCCTATTATGAGATATGAACCTGCTCACCCAGATGCAAATAAAGATGGTTATGTTGCTTATCCTAATATTAATCCTGTTATTGAAATGGTTGATTTAATCGAAGCAATGAGATCTTATGAGGCCAATGTTGCATCTTTTACTGCACACAAAGACATTGATAAAAAAACCTTAGAAATATTAAGACAATAAGATTAAATGATGGATAAAAAACTGGATATATTTGTAGATAATAAAGCCACGGTTTCTTCTGTAAAAACAAGCAATAAAACAAGTCCAAAAGAAGGCTTGTCCTTATTTGACCAACTTCTAAATGATACTAAAAAAAGCATTTCTGCCCAAAAAGAAAATAATGTTAGCCCCAGTGATAAAAGCAACAAAAATGTTCAAAAAGCAGACACAGATTTCTCATCGAAAAGCAAAACTATTGGAACATCTTCTTTATTAGATAAGTTAATTTTAGAAACGAAAGAAAAAATTTCTCAAAATGATAAATCAGAAATAAAAAACAATAATGAATCTACTTCTTCTAAAATAGTAAAATCTGAACAAAGTTCTAGTAATGATACTCTTAAAGTTGAAAAAAATATTAAAAATGCTCCAAGTATTAAAACAAATGAAAATATTAAAACACTTGATTCCAATAATCAAAGTAATAATAGCAAGGATGCAGATACTACAAATAAAAATGAAAATACAAAAATAAATGATAGTATTAAAACAAGTTCGAATACTACAGATATAAAAAGTATCATTCAAGATGCAAAAATCAGTAAAAATGATAGTAGCAAGCAGAGCCTTGAAAAATCTGAAAAGCCTGAAAAATCTGTAAAATCTGAGCAACCTGAAAATTCAAAAAATATTAAAACGGATGAGCCAGATAAAAATGAGTCAATTAAAAGTATAAAAGAAAACGTAGATGTAAGCGAAAAAACAGAAAAAAAGCAAAATATTACTCAGATAGAGAAAAGCAGTAAGCAGTCCCTATCTTCCATTGATAATAGTAAAGATGATAAAAAAGTTACTCTAAGTAAGAATAATGCAGATTCAATTACTTCTTCTGTGAAGGTAGAAGGAGATGCTTTAAAAGTAGATTCTAAAAGTCTTGATATAAAAAAAGAAAATATTCCTGATCTTAGAAATGAAAACAAAGATGAAAAAGTAGAAGTATTAAATAAAAAATCAAATGAGATTCTTGATAAAACTGTCACTTCAGAGCTTAAAGAAGTTGTGAATAACGACAGTCCTTTAAAAAATGATAAAAACATAATAAGTAGCACTAATGTTCTCTCAAGTGAAAATGTAAAACAAGAAAAAGTCCAAGTAACTGATACTACAAGTACGCTAAAAAGTATTAAGAGCGATTTAAGTGAAGAAAAAAATATAAAAAATGATTCTAAAAATATCAATCATAGTTTGCTTAAGGATGAAAAAGCAGGAAATTTTAAAGACAGCAGCGAAGTAAAAAGCAAAAACAATATTTCTGAAAAAGTACTAAATACTGAAACAAAAGAGAACCCTTTACAAGGTGAGAAAAATCTTAAAGTAAATGAGAATACTACGAATAAGAATGCAGCGAATGAATTTGCAAAACTCTCTAATGAGGATTTACCACTTGAAAAAATCAAAGTCACTAAAGAAGAAATTTCAAGTAAAAATATAAGCAGAAATGAACCAAAACTAGAATATACCTTAGATAAAAACAGTGAAAAAGTTACTTTAATTAATGAAAAAATTGATGTAAAGGCATCAAAAGAAAGTTTATTAAGTAATATTTTTCTCTCTTCCCAACAAAGAGTTGTAAGTAGACAAGAAATACAAACTTTATCTGAAAATAAAAGATCAATTGTTGAAAATAAAAATATTGATACACTTAAAACAGTTGCAAAAAGCTTAGAACTTGATTTAAAAGAAGTAAAATTAGATTCAAAGAAATCAGAAAATAAAGTTTTAAGCAAAGATCTAATTTTAGATAAGTTAGCATTTTCAAAAAATATTCTTAAAACAAATATTGAGAATATCTTAGGTACGGTTAATGCTAATATTATAGAAAATGAACTAAATGATTTACCTGATGTTACTTTAAATGTATCTGGACATAATTTAAATACTTTGGAAACTAAAATTATATCAGCCAGACAAAATGTTTCATCATTGATGTCGGATATTGCTAAAAAAATGTATGAAAACTATAAGCCTCCGGTAACTGCATTTAGAATGCTTTTAAATCCTTCTACCTTGGGTTCAATCTCTGTAATTATGAAACATGATAGAGAAAGTGGTTTAAGTATTTCTTTAAATATGTCTAATCAAAATACCCTTGAAGCCATGAATGAAAATGAAGATATTTTACGTTCTGCTCTTTCTAATAGTTTCTTAGATGAAAGTGAATTTTCACTTGATTTTAATATGCAAGGTGAGGGTAGTAAACAAGAAAAAGAAAAAGAAACAAAAAATTCCACCAGTGAAATTTTAGAAGGTTTAAGTAATAATGTAAGTGCTGAGTCTTTAGAGAATAATCAAAACTATATGTAATGGAAACACTGATCGCTTTATTAAGTGAGGACTTTTTATATAAATTTCTTTTACTCTTTGCTCGTATTTTAGCATTTGTTGTTTTTATGCCAGTTTTTGGACATAAAAGTATTCCAATGAAAGTAAGATTATCCTTAGCATTGTTTTTTAGTGTATTTTTATATTCCTTTGTTGGTTTTGATACACAAAGTATTACGAAAAATGATGTTTTTCTTTTGTCCTTATTAAGCGAATTGTCATTAGGTTTTTTTGCCGCATTTTTATTCAATATTATTTTTTCTGCCGTTAGAATTATTGGAGATTTTATCTCTTATGCAACGGCTTTATCCATGGCTACAATGTTTGATCCTGCATCTGGTTCAAACGATGGTGTGGTATCAAGGTTTTTGTATTTGATTTCATTGGCCTTGTTTTTTGAAACATCTATGTATGAAATGACTATTGTTATGATGGTAAAAAGTTTTTCTATGGTTACTTTAGGTGCTTTTGATGTCTTTTCTTTTGATGGAATTGAATTTGCAATGTTAGAAATTAATAGAATGTTTGCATTTGCTTTTTCTTTTGCTCTTCCTTTATTTTTTATCTCTTTTATAATGGATATTTATTATGGTTATGGAACAAAAGCAATGCCTGCTTTTTCCCCTTTTGTTATTACCTTTCAATTAAAGTTTGCATTGATTTTTATTTTTATGCTCTTAGGTTTTGATATATTCGCACAGAATTTTATTGATTATTTTACTAATAAATTTACTTAGGGATTTTTATGGCTTCAGAAGATGATAAAACAGAAGAACCCACCGATAAAAAGGTTGAAGATGCCAGGAAAGAAGGAAATGTTGGTAAATCAGCAGAAGTGGTAGGGGCTTTAACCTTAACGCTTGGCTCTGTTTATTTATTATTTTTTTCTACTTTTGCAGATATATCAAACTCAGATTGGTTTTTAGAATGAGAGCCTAAATCAAAATCAGTTCTGTTAGCTATGCCCTCCAACTCTTCTGAGCCGTGTGGAAATTCATACATAATATCAAAGGTTGCTTTAGAATAATGAGCCAACTCCTCTTCAGGAACGTTATATATAGTTAACTTATCTTTATTTACACCTTGCTCTTCCCACCAACCTAACCTTTTATCTAGCCATTTTTGATGCCAGTCTTCATCTGTACCTGGCTTAACAAAAAACTCAAGCTCCATCTGTTCAAA
>CAJXWI010000237.1 GCA_913062735.1 uncultured Arcobacter sp. | reverse complement strand
TGATGACAAGTAAGACTGGTTTGTCTGACCGATGTAGCAAACGAGAAACTTCTTCATCCATCACACTGACTCCGACTTCGACGTCAACGACAAACAGAATTGCGTCGGCCTCTTCAATGGCCACTTCGACTTGCTGATCAATTTCAGCTTCGAAAGTATCATCACCCCCAATAACATAACCACCAGTATCAATTTCATTCCAATTATTATCATAATCAAATTCTTTCCAAGACAGCGATGTTGAACCCATGTCAACACAAGGAACATAATTAACCCATATTGTCTCACTTAGATCTTGCCCTCCACCACCACGAAAGACAAAAATATCAGCATCCCAATTAAATACAAAATAGTAAGTATTAAAAGTTAATTCCTCACCACCACATAAACAAGATTTTGCATCTAAAATTTCAAATTCAGAAGGTACTTCTTCAAAGTGTGAATATGCAATTCCTGATGGGTCATTAAATGGTGGATAAAGGATATAAGCTTCATCTACAATTGCAAAGCATAGATTAAATGAGAGTATTAGAGTTAGTAGTGTTTTCATAGCTATGCTCTTAAAAGTCTTAACATTGCGGTAAAGCCCCATATACTTAAACCTAGATTCATATTAATAGAATAGAAATAATCAAAGGTTAGATTACCAGTAAGTTCAAAGATAATCATTTTATATCCATCGAAACAGACCAAAGAGGAATAAAAAAGAAGTGAGTATTCCACTAAAGGCCATTAGAAGATTAAATTCATTTAGAGATAATCCTAAGACAGATAAGTTATTGTAGGTTGGAGCTAGACTTGAATCAAATTCAAATTCACTCAGACTTTTATTATTAATGAGACATTTATTATTGGTAAATATATAACCTGATTTGATTTCAATAGAAGTATATTTTGATACTTTTACTCTTTTTAGGAAAGTTGGATTAGTTGAAGTTCTGTAAAATAAACGTGCATTTTTATAATAGTGTTCGGTGATACAATCAATATTCGTTGACCAATCAGTTGTGCGTATTAATAGGGAGTCTGCAAAGATAAAAGAGTTTATAAATAATAAGAAGATGATTGTTTTCATTCATAAAACCTCTTTAAAGACAAGGAGGGAAACCCCTCTAAGTCTTATAATAAACCTTTGATTTTTTTAAAGCCAAAGATCAATACTGCAACACCAAGTACTGCACCAAATACATTTGTAACACTTCCAATAGCATCTGTCATATCAGGGGCGGCTATAGCAGCTGCTGATAAATCGACACCAAACATAAATGCAATTGCAAAAACAAATGCAAAAGCTAGTTGACCAACTCTTCTAGAAGAAAAAATTTGACCAAATCTATTAATGAGAGCAACACCAAATCTAATTAAAAAAGCAAAGAACGAAAACAATGCTTTAAACATAATAAACTCCTTTTGGGATAGAGTAATTTTCATACTCAGTAATTTTTGTTGAGAATTAATACTGATTATTAACGCTCAATCAAAATTACGTAGGTGAGGACTTATATCTGGAATACAGAATGCCTTCGCCATTGTTTAATTTACTTTTCTCCTACTACTTTCACACTCACATCACTTTGCATTTGAAAGATGTTATTATCAATAGTTGTGTAACTCAATAATAAGTCTTTTCCAATAAGTTCATTATATTTATGAACCATTAATGAAAGTTGTTCATCAGTAGTAGGAATTTTTATTATTTGACTAATAGCCTTTTTGGTTTTAATTTCCGTACCTTGAACAGTTTTGACCACATCAATTTTTGTGATGAATTTTAGTTTAACGCTTGATCCATAAGCAGTTCCATTTTCAAGTTTACCACTTGCAACAAAATCAACTCCATCAAGTGATCCATACAAGAAGTTACCATGTTCTTCTAATTCAATTTTCTTTGCCATTTTATTCCCCTAAGTTTTTTGATTCACCCCACAAACTTATAAGGACTAATTCGGGGTGTGAACTAGCCCAGTGATTAAAACCACTTTAAAACATATCTCATATGCTTTAAGGTAATTTACAATTCACATATCATGCAATGTAATTTTATGTTGTAATGTACTTTGATTAAATAGCCTTTATAAAATATTTCTCCACGTTTATTATTGGAACTGGGGATATCAAGATTATCATTGATATAAGTATCAAATATTCTTTCACTCATATCCATAACTTCTAATCCAGTAGCGATATTTAATAAATAATTACCCAGTGACATTTTTATTACTTTTGTAAAAAAACAGTTTTTTTGTTAAAATAAGTAAATTTAAGTGCACTACAAATGTGCAAAACCTATTTATAAAAATTATTTTGTTTCTTAAAATAGTAACTTTTAGAACACATTGTAAATATATAGGATAGAATCTAAAATTATAAAAATTATAAATTAACAAAACGACCCCTTTTTTAACTGTTATTTATAAATGCAATCAAAATGAAACAATGTAAGTATAGCAACTATTTGCAACATTGTCAATAAAAAGTTGCAATTTTCTGCTATAAGGTGAATTATGATTGGTGAAAGAATAAAGGAGGCCCGAGAGAATGCGGGTTATACTCAAGATAATTTTTGTGTATTAATTAAGAAATCAAAGAGAACTTTGCTCAATTACGAGAAAAATGAGAGTGAACCAAGTGTAAATGTTGCATTAGACATTGCAAAAATTTGCAATGTAGATAAAATATGGTTAATAACTGGTGAGCAAAAATCAGAAGTTAATATTGATGAAGTAAGAAAAAATATCTCTAAAAATTTAACAAAACTCAATTCAACTCAACTACAATATATAAATAGTTTAATTGAATTTGAGATAAGTAAAGTTAACTAATTAGACTGTATATATTTACTGTAAAAATTAGTGTAAGGATAGTTGGTATTTAAATCAATCGTAGTTTTATAAATTTCAGTTTGAATAAACTCACATGTTTTTTTTGAAACAGGAGTAGGATTACTTTTATATAAGCTTATACAAATAAATAATGCACTATCTAAATGTTTATACCTAAATACACTTTTTTCTCTTTCAACTAATTCTTTTCCAACTTCATAATCTAAGTACCTAGAAAAAATAAAAGATAAAATAATACTAATTAAACATGAGTAGAAAAATATTTTCAAATATCTTTTTACATTAAGATTCAAAATCTATGCATCACTTTTATCATCTAAAATTTTCTTTAATTCTATGATAATTTTTTTATCATTTTCTTTATTTGATAATAATAATGCCATCCCTAAAATTGATATAGTAACTCCAATTAATACTTCAATCATTGACGAAAATCTTAAGTAATTTGAGTTAGGTGTAATATCCCCATACCCTAAAGTAGTAATTGTTGAAACACTATAATACAAATTATCTATAAAAGTTAAATTAGCAACATTAAATTGTTCCTCAGGGAATGTAATTGTAATCATCATATTTATAACTGTAAAAAAGAAAATACTTGATATATAAGCAATCAATAGTAATCGTAACCTGTGCATAGTTAAAAGAAATACTGAAAAAGATAGGACTATTGATTTTAAAATATAAGCTAAGTATATAGAATATGACATAAAAAAAACTATCTTTCTCATATAAAGATTATCTGAAACTAAAAAAAGTAAAAGTACACACAAACCAATAATATAGGCTATTAATTGGAAATTGTAGATACTCTTATATGTAGATTTTATTTTTAAACCCATATCTTTAGGTTTTTCATATTCTTTAACTATAGTTTTAATACTATTTTCATAGCTAAAATATCTAATGAAAAATTTATACATAATTAATAACCTACTGAAGACTGCATTGATTACACTCATACTTATTTGTTTAACTTTTGTCATACTATTTCCTTCATTAAGAATTAACTCTACTGTCCATTTGAAATAAATTAAATGATAATGCAGTGGATCCAAGAAACCACACTATATTTATTGGAAGGTCAATATTATTGGGTTTGTAAACACATAACATTACTCCCACTAGTGAAAAACTTAAAATCATTGTAGCAATTACTAATAAGAAATAAGAAATATCTAGTTTAACCCTAATCCAAGCTGAAACAAAAGAACAAAACCCAAAGAGAATAACACAGAATATCAAAACTTTTACAAATTCTTCACCAACAAAAGTAAACCAATCAAACATATAAATGTAAATTTCAGAATTAGCGGTAGGTGCCACTTTAATATTTTGAAGAACTGCTGCACATGTAAATAAGGGTATAGTTAAATACCAACTAAGCTCTTTTAAACTCTTTATATTACTTAAGTTAAATCCATCCAAGAAATACCTTTTTTATTAATGTAAAACAATTATAGCAGCATTAGTTTAAAAAATAAAATTAATATATATAGTAACATAACATTTAAGTCACAATCTAAAGGTCAAACTCTAGCGAATAGCCATTTTCCCGAATATATGACTTTTTCTACAAAAATATAACAAAACAATGTCTTTATAATGAAATCAAAGTAATATTTATATTGATAACGTGATTTCAGTTAAATAAACTTACTTAATAGAAGTTTTAAAAAAACCAATAAAGAACTCTTACTTAAATATATACTTACAAATCCAACAACAATTGGGATTCCCCAATCAATGAAATATATTCTAAAGTATTGTAGAAAATTAAAATTTAAAATTTTACGTTCATACTTATCAATTGAAGATTTGTAAGTTAACAAACTCGACTTGATGTTATTTAACATATCATTGAAAGCTGACATGTTATTATTATAATTATTAATTGATTTTCTTGAAATTATAAAAGACTCTTCAATAGTTGAAACAACAGTATGTATTTCAGAAATACGTCTACTTGCATCAATTTGTAATGCAGCATCTGAAAACCCAAGATTAAGGGAATCACATTCTTTTTTCGCTTTGGATAATTCTTCGAGAAAATTATTTTGAATATCACTAGGAGTCAGTTTCGAATTATTTAATTGCTCGTAAGATAAAGCTATATTCCTAAGGTGTTCATCTAGAATATCAATTAGTGGTCTTATTTCTTTATCCTTAAATTGATAACC
>CAJXWI010000236.1 GCA_913062735.1 uncultured Arcobacter sp. | reverse complement strand
TATATATTATTTTCTTTTTATAAATTAACATTCCTATAGCCTGTAGTAAATAATACAGTCATTATCTATATAAAATTTCTACTAAGTGCAACAACTCCAACACCTATAATCATCGAGAGTAAAATACTTTTTGTTTTGTACATACAAACTACGATAAGTAAAATAGCTACTAAGCCAGTCAATCCCTCTTTTAATATAGAAGGAACTACTAGTGCTAAAAGTAAGGTGGAGGGTAAATACTCCAAAAATACTTTTACATTTTCATTTTCTATAAATTTATTAGACAATAATAGTCCAGAAACTCTAAGAGAATAAGTTCCAAGAGAGATACCCAATATCAATAATAATGAAGTGAGTGTTATATTATCCATTTGATTCCTTTTTTTCTTGGAACACAGCAACCAGAGTACCTGCTATTGCACCTATTACTATATATGATTTCCCTTCTATTAGACTCTCAACAATAACAGCAACTAAAGCTGTCACTATCCATGGTAATATATTTTGTTTGCCTTTATACATACTAAGTGCTAGAGCAAAAAATATAGACACAAAAGCAAAATCCAAACCAAACTTTGCAGGATCACTTATAAAACCACCAAGACTATATCCCGATATGGTGCCTAAGGACCAAGTAAAAAGGATAGAAACTCCGCCACCAAATAAAAAGCTTGGAGATATTGGTTCATTATTCATCTTATTTATTGTCACAGCCCAATTTTCATCAGCAACCAGATGCATGAACTTAAATTTTTCTAGCCTCGTGCTTCCAACAAACAAAGGATTAAGGGATGCTCCTATGAGAAAATACCTAAGGTTTACCATCAAAGCTGTTAGTGTGATACTTAATATATCCAAAGAACTACTCCACATCTCTACTATTACAAACTGAGCAGAGCCTGCAAAAATAAGCGTGTTCATCAAAATAAGTTCAAGTAAACTTACATCTTTTTGAATGCAAAGCATTCCTAATACAGAGCCATAAGCAAAAACACTTATACCTATTGGAATATTTGAGATAAATCCATTTCTAAAATCATTTTTCATAGGAGGATTTTAGCAAACTTGAGCAGAAAAGTATTGGACTAGCTTGCTAAATAAAAAAGTCTTGATAGTTTTTAGGAGTCATTCCCATGGTAGCTTTAAATCTTCTATGCAAATGACTTTGATCATTAAAACCACAAGAATATGCTGAATTTATGATTGATTCACCCTTTTGGAGGGATTGTTTTGCTTTTTCCAATCTTCTGTTCATAAGATATTCGTGAGGGGAGAAATGGGTTTTTTGTTTAAAGAGTCTTAAAAAATGATACTTTGAAATGTTCATTTCATTTGCAATATCATCTAAACTAAGATTTACGAAGAAATTATCATTGATAAACTCTTTTGCTTTAGATATCAGTTTATCATGGCTAGAAATGTTTTTAAGTGAGATACGATTTGTATTTAACATAAAAGTACTTTTTAAAGCTTCAATAAGACCCACTTCAAACTCTAGTTTTGAAATTAAACCTTGCTCTTCACTTGCAATAAGATATGCCAACTTATTATATATTGTTTGATTAAAAAGTGTTGTTTTATCAAAATACAATCTGTTCTTACCAAACTCGTCTTTTGCAAGTTGCTTTAACACATCTTCATTGAAGTACAAAGAAGTGTAGTTATATCCTTCTTCATCGTAAGTTTTACAGGCATGTATTTTATCGGGATTGATTGTTAGAATAGTTGACTTAGTAAATTTTTGACTACTACCATCCAAATATGCAGTCATATTTCCATCATGAACTAAAGTTAGCGTATATTCTTCATGGGCGTGTTTATCAAACTCAAAGGTATTAAAGTGCCCCTTAAATAAAAGTATATCATCTTGAATATTTGGCTTCCAAAACTTTGTAAAATGAATCTTCTTTTTTACTTCTTCCATAAATAATTATACCATATAGCATATGTAAATATATTGGATGAGATTGCTAATTTGTTCTAATTTATAATTTTACTTTTAATAAAATCATCAATAAACTCATCCACGATATGTTTTACTTCATGTGATTTTAAAGGAAGTGCCATGGCTTGTTTTATTTCCATAAATATTCCATCCAATACTCTCAAATCACTACTTTCACTTGCCAAATCTATCAGAGGCCCTTTTATACCAGCAAGTACTTCAATATTTTGTTCTAAAAATAAACTTGGAGCAAGAGTAGTTGTAGGAGCTCTGAGAATTTCTGCCTCTTTTAAGTTACGAGTGAGATACAAATCATATGCTGCATCTTTTCCAACAACAATTTGGGTACCATTTTTATCTACTTCATTGGCATGTTTTAAAGTTGAACTTTTACGAACCATGTAAGCCCCTTCTATAATGATATATGGTTTTGTAAAAAGTATACTCTTTGCTCGAAGTGGGTCAATAGCTAAAAAGGCTATATCCCACTCATCTTTTTGTGATGCATGGACTACTTTTCCAGCGGCTTTATACTCAATAAACCTTATGTCTAAGTTGAGCTCAACTGCTAGTTTTGAAGCCAGTTTGACTGTTAGACCACTAAGAACTCCACTGTGAGGATCTTTTTGAGCTAGTACCTTATTGCCCAAATTAATTGCCACACGAAGATATCCTTTTGGTGCAAGGATTTGAAGTAAGTTTCTATCAAGTGAATTATTTTTCATCTAAATCCCTTCATTGTAATAATTAACATTATCCTACGATTTGTCGTTGCTTATTAAATTCTCTCTTTGGCTCAAAGGCAAACATCAACACTAAAATTACTATAAAACCCAATAATTCTTCCATTTTTTCTTCTTTATTTTTGTGATAGTGTAATTATATGATAAGTAACTGTCATCAAACTGTCAAATTTAATACCTCAAAAAATATAATATTATCGAAAACTTTTAGAATTGAGTGACTAATAATTTTTTCTTGATTTTTTTTATATAGAATATTCAAAATCTTCTAACTAAGGAATTCTATGTATAAAATTATAGTAATGATTTTCTTATCATTAAGTTTATTCGCGCAGGATAAACCGCCTGAAAACAGTAACTTTTCTCACATGAGCAAATTTAAAATAGAGGAAATTTTACAATATGTTGTTTCACAATCTATAAAAAATCTTCCTTTACAAATAGATCCAATAACAACTCTTGTCAACGTGCATACCAGTAAAAACAAATACCAATATATAAAACAAATTGATACAAATGCTCAATTTTTAAAAGATGTATCAGGTGTTTCAATAGATTCTTTTTTGAGTACTCTACAGATTAAACTCTTTACAGCAGACATTAATTTAGCGTGCAAGGAGCCTTTTTTTAAATATCTTATCTATGAAAGAAATGCTGTATTTGAATATGTATATGAAACAAAAGAGCCCAAACCATTGTTTGAACACTCAGTTGGCATTGAAGATTGTGAGAAATTGTAGAAGCCAACTTAGAGAGAATAATTACAATATTTTTCTCTCTGAAAATTAGTTAAAAAGAAAAAACTTCTTATTTTCATCTCTGTTGGTATTTTTTTAATGTTTTTCTGATTATAATACGATTAAGAAACATACAGGTAATAAAATGCAACAAAATAAAATAAAAAGATCTAAAACTCAAACAATCACAGAACAAGTTTATGAACAACTTGAACATAAAATTATTTTCTGTGAGATTGAGCCAGGTAGTGTGCTGACAGAAAAAGACATATGTGATATGATAGGAGCTGGAAGAACACCCGTTCACGAAGCCTTATTATTACTATCTAGAAGGTTTTTAGTTAACTTCTCAAAGGTAGGTGTTATTATTCCTGAGATGAATTCTTCCATACAACTGCAATTATTAGAAATGAGAAGATCAATACTTAAAACATGTGTTGAATGTGCAATCAAAAGATTAACTCAAGCAGATAGAGATAACATTGAAGAATTATTAACCAGCGTTGATAATTTAAGTGAGCCAGAATTTTTAAATTGGCTAGAACGACGTCAAGAAGTTTTATCCAAAGCTTCTAAGAACTTTTTTATTTATGAAGAGCTTAGAAATGTACAAGGTTTATCTCGTCGTTTTTGGTACTACTATGCAAAAAAAGAAGATAATGTTGTTGTTCGAGAATTACATAAAAAAATACTACAAGCAGTCTTTGATGAAAAAAAAGAAGATGCAGTCAAATATGTAGATGAAATTATTGACTATATTGAAAATTTTGTCAAAAAGAACTCAATTTAACCACAAATTCTAAAACTTTGAAAACAGAAAAAAATCTAAAAATAGTTTTTCTGTTTTAATTAATCTATAAATTCTTTCCAAGACTACTACTATATAGACTTTTGAAATATTTAATTTATACTTCAATGGAAAAAACAATAAGTTTACTTAACGTAAACTTATAATATATCTTAAGTTTACGTTAAGTAAACATGGTGTAAACTTTTTCTATCTAATTTATATTAAAGTAATTATATAAATAAAGTAAGTTTAAATTAATCAGCTAAAAGGAAGAATATGAGTAAACAAAAGAAATCAGTTAAAACAGATTTATATGCATCAAAAGCGCCACTTGAATGGGCAGTTGTTGCTAATAATACTCTGTACACAGCGCAAATTCCAATTGATAAAGAAGGAAATGTTGTTGAGGGTGGGATAGAAGCGCAGACAATACAAACAATGGATAACTTGGTTCATACACTGGAATC
Source organism: uncultured Arcobacter sp. (assembly GCA_913062735.1). The sequence continues at coordinate 345 of CAJXWI010000236.1, read as the reverse complement.
AGCAGGTGTTAGTACAAACGAAGTATTACAAGTCCTCATATACGTAACAGACAGATCTTATTTAGCAACTGTAAACAAAGTGTATGCCCAATACTTTCAAGCTCCATTCCCAAATAGAGCGGCTGTGGTAGTTGCAGGTTTAGCACGTGAAGAAATGTTAGTTGAGTTAGTCGTTTACGCTCAAGCTGATTAATAAATATTAAGAATTAAAGGAAAATATATGACATATAATTATGAAAAAGCTCTTTACATAAATGGCACTTGGCAAGAAGGTGGCTCAACAATTGAGAACATTAACCCCTCTGATATTTCTGACAATATTGGTAATATTGCACAAGCAAGTAC
>CAJXWI010000235.1 GCA_913062735.1 uncultured Arcobacter sp. | reverse complement strand
TCCAACGGGTACTTCTTTTAATTTTCATGAACTGGAAAAATTGGCTCAACATACAAAGAAAACTCAAACAACATTTGTACTTGATGAGGCATACTTTCATTATTTTGATGTCAATAGTGCTATATTGATTAAAGACTTTGATCATATTATCATTACACGAACATTTTCAAAAGCTTTAGGTATAGCAGGTGCAAGAGTTGGTTATGCTATTTCCAATCCTAAAAATATTGATTTATTAAGAAAATTAAAACCAATAGATGAAATCAATCAGCTATCTAATATTCTTGCTAAGAAAGTAATTGACAATGCTGATGTTATTTTAGATAAAAATCTCACACAAGTAAATAAGTGGAAAAATATTTTTCGAAAAAAAGAACTAAAAAATATGAAATATGTAGAAACTCAGGGAAATTTTATTTTATTACAATCAAATACGTATGCAAAGCATAAGCAACTATTTTTAGAAAATATGATTTTACCAAAGATGGATTTTACGCAAAGTTATTTGAAAAATTGTTTTCGCTTATCAATAAGAGATGATATTGTAATGACTAAAATTATTGAAACTCTAAATAAAAAATAGAAAGGCCACAATGAATATAATAGTTACTTCTCCATCTTTTTCTAAGAATGAAATGTTAAAAGAACAAATATTAAAATACTTTCCTACTGCGACACTCAATTTAAAAGGTATTCGATTTTCCAAAATTGAATTAATTGAATATATTAAAGATGCAGATGCCATAATTGTTGGTCTTGAGATTATTGATAAAGAGTTATTGTCTGCTTGTAAAAATCTAAAAATTATTTCAAAATATGGAGTTGGTCTTAACAACATAGACTTGATTGAATGTGAAAAAAGAAATATTAAAATTGGTTGGACTGGTGGCGTAAATAAGTTGTCAGTTGCTGAAATGACACTTGGTTATATGTTGATGCTTAGTAGAAATTTGTATCAAACATCTAATGAATTAAAAAATAACACATGGAATAAATCGGGTGGTTTTCAATTAAGTGGAAAAAAAATTGGTATTATAGGTATGGGTTATATTGGTAAAGAAGTTGTTCGACTCTTAAAACCTTTTAATTGTTCAATCTTTGTTAATGATATAATAAATCAAGATGACTATTATAGCGAAAACAATTTACTTGAAGTATCTAAAGAAAGAATATTTGAGGAGTGTGACTTTGTAACAATTCATAGTCCACATAATGAAACGACCAATAACTTAGTTGATTTAAAAATACTAAAAAGTATGAAAGTTACTTCTTATATTCTCAACACTGCCAGAGGGGGCATAATAAATGAGAATGATTTAAAGTTTGCTCTTAAAAATAATTTAATTGCAGGTGCAGCAGTAGATGCATATCTTGAAGAACCACCTACTGATAAAGGATTGATAAGTTTACCTAATTTAATTTGTACTCCTCATATTGGAGGTAATGCAAAGGAAGCGATTGAAGCTATGGGACTAAGTGCTATTGCTCATCTTAAGGAGTTTTATAATAAATGAAAAAAGTAATAATTTTTGGAGGAAGTGGTTTTTTAGGTAGTTATGTTGCTGATGAACTGACTAGACGAAATTATGAAGTTACTATTGCTGATTTAAGTAAGTCTCAATATTTAAAAGAAAATCAAAAATTCGTAAAAGTTGATATATTAAATATTGATAATCTAATAAAAGCTATAAATAATATGGACATTGTTTATAACTTTGCAGCAGTAGCTGATCTTGAAGATGCAATTCACAAACCAATAGAAGCGTTAAATATTAATGTTATGGGTAATCTTAATATCTTAGAAGCTTGTCGTCAACTTAACAAAATTGATAGATTTATTTATGCAAGTAGTGCTTACGCACTGAGTGATGAGGGTTCTTTTTATGGTATTAGTAAGCAAACATCTGAAAAATTAACTGATGAGTATTTTAAGCGATATGGGCTTAAGTATACTGTGATTAGATATGGTTCTTTGTATGGAGAAAGAGCAAGTCATAATAACTATATATATAATCTGTTGAAAGATGCAATAGAAACAGGAAAATTGGAATATAAAGGTGATGGACAAGATTTAAGGGAGTACATACACGCAGCAGATGCGGCAAAACTTTCAGTTGATATTATTGAAGATATTCAATATGAAAATGAACATATAATTTTAACGGGAATTGAAAAACTAAAAAGAATAGATTTGCTAACAATGATAAGTGAAATTATGCAAAACAAATTGAGCATTGAACAAATTGAACATGATAACTTCGGACACTATAAAATTACTCCTTATTCTTTTCATCCCACTGTAGCAAAAAAACTTGTGGCTAACCCTTATATAGATCTTGGACAAGGTTTGTTAGAGTGCATCCAAGAAATATATAAATCATCGGATAAACTATGATTTATTTATCCCATATTTTAGATCAAAACACTCCTACTTACGGAAATAGAAATGTGTTTGAATTAAAAAAACATGCGAGTATTTCAAATGGTGATGTGGCAAATGATAGTCATATGTCAAGTACTGTACATATAGGAACACATATTGATTTACCTTATCACTTCTATGAAAATGGTCAAACAATAGAAAGTTACGAGGCTAACTTTTGGATATTTAAAAAACCTTTAATTATCGAACTAAATCCCCCCAAATTAATGATTAAAGATGAATTGATTAATAAATTAGCCTTAAAGATTCAAGACGAAAAAGATGAAGTTTCATACGACATATTAATAGTCAAAACAGGTATTTGTAATTATAGAGGGGAAGACTCATTTTGGGAAAGTAATTATGGATTTCACCCAGATATCTATGATTATTTAATCAAATACTTCCCAAATATTAGAATTATTGGATTTGATTCTATATCTGTATCAAGTTTTAGCAATAGAAAGATAGGAAGAGTGGCTCATCAGAAGTTTTTAAATCCTAAAAGACCAATTCTATTACTTGAAGACATGAAACTTGAATCAATCAATGAAAAAACACTATTTGATAAAATTATAGTTTCTCCTTTGCGAATTGCAAAATGTGATGGACTTCCATGCACCGTTTTTGGGATATTAAATGATTAAAAATATTCTATTTGATTTTGATGGTGTGATTCTAGATAGCATGAAAATAAAAGGTGATGGTTTCGTAGAACTATTTAGTGACTACAGCAATGATGATGTGAAATTAATAGAAAAATACCATTATGATAACGGGGGAGTTTCAAGATTTGAAAAAATTAGATATTTTTTTAATAATATAATTTCCAAAAATATATCAGATGAAGAAGTTCTCATATTAGCAGGGACATTTTCGAAAATTATAGATAAAAAACTATATGATAAAAATTGCTTAATAAGTGAAACTGTTAAATTTATTTCTAATAATCATAAAAAATATAACCTTCACATTGTTTCTGCTTCTGAACATAATGAACTGAATAGTTTATGTGATTTTTTTTCTATAGCAAATTACTTTATTACAATAAATGGATCCCCAACTGAAAAAAAAATAATAGTTAATGAAATTTTGAATAAATATAATTATAAAAAAAATGAGACAATTTTGATTGGCGATTCTTATAATGATTACGATGCAGCAGTGAATAATAATATAGATTTTTATGGTTACAATAATTTACAATTAAGAAATGACTCAAAAATTAAGTATATTGATTTTTTCGAGGAATTTTATATTTGATAATCAAGAATGGAAAATTAAAAGTATTATATGAATATTTAGTAAAGGTAAATAAAACTGCATATCAAGATAGGTTATTATTAGCTAATCATGTGCTAAGTAAAAATCCGTTTAGCAATAACTTATTATCTAAGTATTTAATGAATAAGTCTTGTGAAAAAATCACTTTTATAGACATAATGAAGTATTTATCAAAATTTTACATCATTAATTATTTCAAATATATAATTTTTTTGATTAAAGCCATTTTAGATTTATTCTATTCCCCAAAAGTAGATTTCACTAAGTGTCAAGAAACTTATATATTAGGAACATTTTTTTTGATTGACAAAATTAACGAAGATTCAATGTTCAAGGACAACTATCTTTTAGATTTGGATGTCAATTTAGAAAAAGAAAATAAAAGTTATTTTTACCTGCCATGCTTTTATGGATCTACTGGCATTAAAAAATTTATGAATATGTTAAGTAAACTAAAAAAAAATAAAGTTAGGTATGTATCACCATTTTCATTATTAAACTTGATTGACTATTTTAAAATATTTATTGATATTTCAATATACCCGTTTAAGGTTTTAAAACTATTCTTTAATACTAAAGAAAATACTGATTTGGACAGACTTTTTAAATCCGAATTAATATTTAGTTTAAACAGTGGAGATGCTATTGAATCTTTTTTTAGGTTTTACCAAGGAAAAAGTTTAGCTAAATTTAAAAATCTGCATTTAATAGCTTGGTTTGAAAACCAGGTTATTGACAAAACCTTTTATTTAGGAATTAATAGTGTTAAAAACTCTAATATTAAAACAACTGGCGCAATGTTAATGTTGTGGGCAGAAGAGGATTTAAACTACTATTTAGATAAAAATGAAAAAAATCTCGGATTATTACCTCAAAAAATTTTTGTAAATGGTGAAGCATATTTACCCGATAATGCTAAAGAACTTGATGTTTTTGTAGGCCCCTCTCTTCGATATATGAATATTTTCAAAACTAAATTAAATTCAAATCCAAATAAAATTTTGGTTTTGTTGCCTTTGTATACTAATGATGCAATCAATATTTTAAATTCAATTTCATCCATATCCAATTGGAATGTTCTAGTTAAATTTCATCCTGCTTCAGATATTAATAAAATTAATGATTTTGTACCCCAAAATTTTAAAGTCGTGGGTGGGGATATATATGATTTATTTTCAAATACATTCTTGGTGATTGGAAATTCATCAGGGGCATTATTAGAAGCTTTTCAATTAGGTATTTATGTGATAATTATTAATAATCCAAACAAGTTTAAGTATAATATTTTACCTTATGAATTTAAAAGAATATTATGGGATGAAGATGTTCTT
>CAJXWI010000234.1 GCA_913062735.1 uncultured Arcobacter sp. | reverse complement strand
TTTTTTAATTTCTTTTTTTCTTAAAGGAACAAAATCCTCTTTCTTCTTTTTTTTAGCCGCCAGTTTCTTTCTAATAAAATATACTATTACAGCTGATATCACCAAAGAAATAAAAAATTCTAACTCAAACATACACATCCTTTTCTTCTATTATTAAAATAATAGCAAAAACATATATAAATAAAATTATTCACACAAAATGTACTCAAAAGATAGTTTCAAATTTTAAATAATTTTACTAAAAAAGTCTTCTTAACTATTTTTTTATTAATTTGCTTCTTCTAACATATACTCTATAGTTTATTTCTATGTAACACATGTTGCAGACAGAAATAAAAAAACTCTCTATAATTACATCATTAATATAAAAACGGAAGAAACAAAAAAGTAAAACCTTACTCTGTGTGTTAAAGACTAAAAGAGCATTCTTATAAGTTTTTTCTAAAGAACGTATAACAAAGGAAAATAATGAACAATAATTATGAAAAAAGAGTTTCAATTAATTCAAGTAAATTAAATTGGGAAGAACATGAGAATAAAAATGTCTACAAAAAGATCCTTTCAAGAGATGGAATAAAAGAAACTGCCCTTATTAAACTAAATGAAAATTCTATGTTCAATGATATTTCATCAACAATAAACAGTGTTGAAGTCTTTGTACTTGAGGGGACTTACATTAATGAATTTGGCTCATTTGAAAAAGGAACCTACCTAAGACTACCCAAAGAAAAAGAAAAATTTGTATCTTGTGAAAACTCCTGTTCAATATTGCGTAAGGCGAATTATTTTAATGATAATGAGAAGTTTATAGTTAATACAAATACTTCACTTTGGTCAAAAGGACATGGAAATCTAGAAGTAATGGGATTAGGGAATCATGCAGCCTTAGTTAAATGGCCAAAGAATGAGCGCTTTGTTCCACACAGTCATTGGGGAGGAGAAGAAGTATTTGTATTAAGCGGTTTGTTTATAGATGAACATGGTTCTTATGAAAAAGGCAATTGGACGCGTAGCCCACACCTAAGTAAGCATTTCCCTTATGTTGAAGATGAAACAATTATTTTTGTGAAAACAGGACATTTATTATAAGAAGAATAAAATCATTTACATTCATCCCCTATCGCTGTATACTACTAAATAAAAGAGAGTTAAGATATGAATCGTTTTGATTTTTTTAATGATTTAGATAAAAAAGATATAGATAAGATAAAATCCACTTCAAAATATGTAGAAATATCAAAAGGCACAATACTATTTTACGAAGATGATATATGTAAGGAAACTTTATATTTAATAGAAGGCAATGTAAAACTTTCAATTAATTCCTCTACTAATGAATCCATACCTTTATACAATTTTTGCCAAGGAGAACAGTGTATTGTAAATATTGCAAGCACTCTTTCAGAAACAAAAGCAGTTGCAACGGCCGAAGCAATTAGTGATATTAAGGGATGGATGATTCCAAAAGAGACTATACAGTACCTTATGATTAACTCTATGAAGTACCAAAAATTTATTTTTTCAATGTTTACTATTCGCTTTGCAGCGCTTACAACGCTGGTAGAAGATATAAAGTTTAAAAGACTTGATAGTAGAATACTGGATTTTTTACGTTCACATAAAAGTAATACCATTACAATCACCCATGAACAAATTGCTAATCATTTAGGAACATCAAGAGTAGTAATAAGCAGAGTTTTAAAAGACTTAAAAAATAAACAATTCATAGAACTTCAAAGAGGTAAAATACTGCTTTTAAAATAATAGAGGAACTGAATTGTAGAATATATTTTAATCCAAGCTTTCCAAAAACCTTTGTAAAGCTGTGAATTTTATTCTAGTTCAAGGCAGCATTTATTTTTGCTTAGGAGCATACAGCAAGTATGTGAGTAAGCAAAAATAAATGCTAACGCAGAAATAGGATAAAAGGCGCAGTTTTACAAAGGTTTTTTGGGTTTTTTTGGTAGAATGGCGTTATGACTTTAGAAGAAAAACTCAAACAACTTCCTAGCGATGCTGGTGTATACCAATACTTTGATAAAAATGGAAGACTTCTTTATATAGGAAAAGCTAAAGTTTTAAAAAACAGAGTAAAGTCTTATTTTAAATTCACTCCTAATTTAGCACCTGCTGATAAACTTGGACCTAGAATTTTTAAAATGATTTCTGAAGTTGTTTCACTCGAGTGGATAATAGCTCCTAATGAAAACGATGCCTTAATACTAGAAAACTCATTAATTAAACAGCTGAAACCCAAATACAATATTTTATTACGAGATGATAAAACCTACCCTTATATTTATATTGATTACAATGATGATTTTCCACGCTTGGAAATCACACGAAAAGTATATAAAGGCAAAAATATTAAGTATTTTGGACCTTATTCAATTGGGGCTAGAGATATGCTAGCTTCTATTTATGATTTAGTTCCTTTGGTGCAAAAAAAAGCCTGTGTAAAAGGTAAAAAAGCCTGTTTATTTTATCAAATAAAAAAATGCCATGCCCCTTGTGAGGGAAAAATAACAAAAGAAGACTATTCAAAACTTATTAAAATCGCGCTGGAATATGTATACAACAAGAAAAAACTAATTTTAGAACTAAAACTAAAAATGGAAAAATTTTCAGAAGAGTTTAGATTTGAAGATGCTCTTAAAATGAGAGATCGAATTAAAACCATAAAAAAATCTGAAATAAAATCAGGAATGGATTTAGCTACAAGAGAAAATATTGATTTATTTGCAATTAAAGCAGGGCCTAAAAAAGCTGTTGTTGTACGACTTTTTATAAGAGAAGGAAAACTCACCTCTTCTTCTTATGATTTTATTAAACTGAATTTTTTAGAAGACAACTCTTCTTTGGATTTAAATGAAGCCTATAGCAGAGCAGTAGTAAATTATTACGACAATGAGATACCAATTTTACCACAAGAGATACTTGTAGCCATTGATTTAGACGAAAAAGAGTATTTAGAAGAGTTCTTATATTCAAAATTCAATAAAAAAATACCCATTCTTTCTCCTAAAAAAGATAAAAAACATGCGTTAATGACAATTGCTTTAAACAACTGCAGCGAATTATTGCGTTTAGAAGCAACAAAGAACTCTGAAGATATTTATCTAAAATTAGAAGATTTATTTTCTTTGGAAACTACACCAAATAGAATAGAAACCTTTGACAATTCTCATATGATGGGACAAGCTACTGTTGGAGCTATGGTTGTATGGGAAGAAGGTTTAGTCAAAAGTGATTATAGACATTATAATCTTGAAGCAAAAGATGAATATGCACAAATGAGAGAAGTTTTATTAAGAAGAATAGATTCTTTTCATAAAAACCCAGCTCCTGATTTATGGATTTTAGATGGAGGATCTACTTTATTAAAACTCGCACATGATTTAATAAATTCTCATGGGGTGAATCTTGAAGCAATTGCTATTTCAAAAGAAAAGATTGATGCTAAGTCTCATAGAGCAAAAGGTAGTGCTCATGATATTTTACACTATATAAAGAATGGGAAATACATTGAATTAAAATTAAAACCAAGCGATCAGCGTTTACAATTTGTACAAAGACAAAGAGATGAAGCACATCGTTTTGTAATTTCTTTTCATAAAAAACAAAAAAGAGCAGAAGACAAACAAATTTCATTATTACAAATTAAAGGAATAGGCGAAGCAAAAGTTAAAAAGCTTCTTTCTTATTTTGGAACCTTTGAAGAAATTAAAACAGCAGACTCTATAAAACTACAAGAAATATTAAATAAAAAAGACAGTGATTTGGTTTTTAATCACTTTAATTAAGTAAATAATGTTATTCTTAAAAAAATATGCAAATTCTGTTGATTTTTTAAATTTTAAAACAACATTCTAAAAAATATAGCAATGGTAATTAAAGGAAACTTATGTCAAAAGTTGTACTAATCAAAGAAAATTATTTTGCAAATTTGCAAATTATTAGTAATCATTTGGGTTCAAAAGATAAAATTTCAGTTGTTTATAAAGATAATGCATATGGACATGGATTATTAGAAATGGCTACCTTAGCAAAAGAGTTCGGTATAACAAAAGCTGTAGTACAATTTTATGAAGAAGCCAAAGTAATAGAATCGCTTTTTGAAGAAATCTTAATTCTTGCTGATACTAATATTCCTACTTATTCACATGCTTTTCACATCACAATCAATGATTTATCTGACATAGACAAACTCCCTAAAAACACGAAGGTTCACCTTAAAGTTGATACAGGAATGCATAGAAATGGAATAAACGAAAAAGACATAGAAGTAGCTATTTTAGGTATATGTAGAAGAAATCTTGTACTTACAGGTGTATACACTCATCACCGCAGTGCAGACAAATTATCCAGTGATTTTTACTGGCAAGGCCGTAATTTCGCAAGAGTTAAAAAAACAGTTTTCACATTATGTGAAAAACTTTCTTTAGCTATACCTAAGTTTCATTCTGCTAACTCAAGTGCTGCTTTTAGAAGCAATAATTATGAAGATGATTTTGCCAGAATTGGTATTGCGCAATATGGTTACTTAGAAAGCAATTCAGTATTTAAACTACCAAAACTCTTACCCGTATTAGAACTGTGGGCAGAAAAGATTTCTACAAGATTATTAAAAAAAGGACAGCGTATTGGATATTCTTCTTTTTTTGAAGCTCCTAAGGATATGATGGTCTCAAATTATGATATTGGCTATGGGGATGGATTTTTCAGATTTAACTCTAATAAAGCATTTAAAACAGCTCAAGGCTATAATTTATTAGGTAATGTCTCTATGGACAATATTTCTATTGCCTGTGAAGATGATGAAGTATGTTTGTTTACAGATGTCAAAGAATTGGCTAGAATAAATAATACCATCTCTTACGAGATCTTAACTTCCATAAAACCCTATATAAAAAAAGTAATTAAGTGAAAATATTTTTTTGATTGCCAATGAGTTTTTTAAAACATATTTATGAATATTATTATGTTCTTTTTTTAATTGTTGATCAGAATAATTTATCAAAAGTTTATTAAAAATAATTA
>CAJXWI010000233.1 GCA_913062735.1 uncultured Arcobacter sp. | reverse complement strand
AAATAAACTGTATGGATTATTAAAACACTCACATGGAATGATTTTAATTACAGGTCCGACAGGAAGTGGAAAGTCAACCAGTTTATATTCATTTTTGCAAAATATTGATCATGCACAAAAAAATATTATTACAGTTGAAGATCCAGTTGAGTACAATAGTTTTGGTATCAATCAAGTACAAGTAAATCACAAAGTTGGTTTATCATTTGCAAAAGCTTTAAGATCTATTTTAAGACAAGATCCAGATGTAATTTTACTAGGTGAAATTAGAGATGAAGAAACGGCAAAGATATCTGTACAAGCTGCCATGACAGGTCACTTATTACTCTCAACTTTACATACAAATAACGCGGCTGCGGCTATTTCTAGACTTGTAGATATGGGTATAGATAGTTATTTATTGGGAAGTACACTTCTTGGAGTTCTAGCACAAAGGCTTGTTCGAAAACTCTGTAATGAGTGTAAAGTAAAAGTTGTCATAAGCATTGAAGATAGTAAGTTCTTTGCAATTCCTGAAAATACTTCAGTGTTCAAAGCTTGTGGTTGTGAAAACTGTAATAATAGTGGATATAAAAGTAGAGTTGCAATTGGTGAAATAATTACAATTGATGCTCCTTTATTAAAAGTTATTAAAGATAATAGTGATGAGTACTATATCAAAGAACATCTAAATAAAACAGGTGATTTTATGTCTATGCAAGCCCAGCTTAACACTATGATTATAAATGCTGAAACATCTGTGGAAGAAGCTATAAGAATTGGTATTAAAGAGCTATGATATTTTCTTATGTAGGATATGATAAAAATGGTAAAACCATACGATCTAGTATTAATGCTGAATCATTAAGTGAAGCCAGAGATCTACTTTTAGCACGTGATATTCTGATTGAGAAGATAAAAGAAAAAAGATCATTTTTCACACCCAAAATGGATAATGGTGAGTTATCAATAATAAGTAGAAATCTAAGTATTTATTTGAGTTCCTCTATTCCTTTATATCAAGCTCTTGCATTATTGCAAAATAGTTATGAAAACAATAAAAAAATTCTTCTTTGGCTTGATTCATTGGTAAAAGATTTAAAATCTGGTAAAAACTTTTTTGAAGCACTTGAAAACCAAACTATTTTTAAACTTCCCACGTATTTTTTATATACAATTAAAGTATCTGAGAAAAGTTCAAGTTTAGCGCCAACACTAAAAGAACTTAGCTCTTTCATCAGTGGAATTGAAAGAATCAAAAAAGAAGTTACAAAAGCATTTGTTTATCCTGGGTTTATCATATTAGTTTCAATAGTATTAATAAATTTCATGTTAACAAATATAGTACCTAATATTGTTGATATATTTGAATCATCTGGAAATGAACTTCCAGCTTCAACTAAGTTTACCTTGGCTGTGTCACATTTTTTTCAAGATTATGGTTTGTTGTTTTTTGGTAGTATTTTTTTCTTTTTTGCAGTATCAGGATATATATTTAGTAGACAAGGTAAATTTAGAGTTGTTGTTGATACAATACTTTTAAAGCTACCTCTAATTAAAACAATCTTGATGAATTTTGAGTTGGGTCGTTTTTGTAAGGTAAGTTCACTATTACTAAAAAGTGGTGTGCCTTTTGCACAAACTATGAACTTTTCTTCTAAGATTTTTTCAAACCTTGCATTACAAGAAGTATTTGTGAATATTTCCAGTCAAATTGTTGAAGGTAAATCATTTTTCGAAGCAGTTAAATCACAAAGAAAAATCAAAATACCTGCAGATTTTTTAAGTGCAGTGGCAATTGGGGAAAATAGTTCAGAATTACCTTTTACCCTTGAAACTTTAAGTGAATTTTATGAAGAAAATAATAAAGATAAGATATCAATCTTGTTATCTTTGATGGAGCCTATTTTAATGGTTTTTGTTGGTGGAATTATTGGGTTCTTAGTTATATCTATGTTATTGCCTATTTTTTCTATATCAATTCAATAACAGTTTTTAAAAAAATTAAAATAAATATATTATATGGAGTAATAAATGGAAAAAGAAATAAAAAAGACTAGTTATAAACAAGGTTTCACATTAATGGAGCTAATGATTGTAATTGTTATTTTGGGTATGTTAAGTGCACTAGTATTGCCAAATATTATGGGTAAAGCAGAAGATGCAAAACGTAAACTTGCTTGTATCCAAATACAAAATATTGAAGAAGCTTTAAAATCTTTCAAATTTGATAACGGTTCATATCCTGATACTGAAGAGGGATTAAAAGCCTTACTTAAGAACCCAGATGATGAAAAATACAAAAGTTTTGCAACTGGTGGATATATAGGTGGTAGTAAATTGCCAGTTGACCCTTGGAAAAACAGTTATATTTATTTAAATGAAGAAGGTGATGTAAATCTTATCTCCCTTGGTGCTGATGGAAAAGAAGGTGGAGATGAAGGTGATAAAGATATTGAACTAACAACTTGTAAGAATAACTAGTAACTGTCAGAATGAAGAATACAAAAATAGTGAAAAATAAAGCATTTACATTAATCGAGTTAATGATAGTAGTATTATTAATAAGTGTTGTTTATGGTATTTATTTTTTTACTATTTCAAAATCAGCTAAACAAGAGAAATTCACACTAATTAAAATAAAAAGATACCTTGATATAAAAGCAAAAGACTATGGTCATAAATTAACTTTGATATGTAATAGAGATGGAAAGATTTGTTATTTACTAAATTCAAAAAGAGAGATTCTCGAAGACTTTGAATTTAATAGTAACTTCAAAGTCTTTACTCTCAAAAAAGATGAAGAGCTGGAGCCAGTTACGTATAAAAGCATTGAACTTACAAATGAAATATACTTTGAACCATCATTAATCTTTAAAAAACTAAACCAGGTACAATATGAATCGCTTATATATTATACAAGTGAGGACAAGTGGGTCTATATAAACCCATATTTTGAAAGCTATAATGAATTTATAAATAAAGAAGAATTACTTTCATATATTAAGAAAAAACAATATCTTCCTATGTATTCAGGACTAGCAAAATGAAAAAAGCCTTTAGTTTTGTCGAAGTACTTATTTCTGTTGTAATTTTGGCTTTTTTGGGTACAGCGATGCTTAAGTTTAACTCTTTTAATAAACGGGCAATGGAAAAAAATATCTTGATGCAAGATCATCTTATGTTAAGCAGTAGTTTTATTTATAAAAAAGATATAGATAACAATAAAAAAATAAACTTACTTGAATTAACTTCCTTTGTAAATTTACATGATGATGACAGAAAATTTCTAAAATCTATTGAACTCACGGCTCAAAGAGACATAACCGACAAACTATTTTTATACAATGATGGTAAAGATGATTCTTATATGGAATATGGTGATTTGAAGATTAAATATAAAAAACAAACTATAAATTATTTGTGGATGCAAGAAGCCGATGAGAAATAATAACAATTTAAAATCTTTTACCCTAGTAGAAGTAATCATTTCAATTGTGATTTTAGGTATTTTATTCACCTATCTTTTTTCAACAATCAATTCTACGAAAAAACAAAACAAAAACTATATCATTAAAAGTGATAAGATTAAAGATGAAAAACAAATATTTAGACTCTTTAATCTCGATTTTGCACAGATAATTGGTGATGTAAAAATAACAAATTCAAAAAGATATGATATATTGGAATTCAAAACTAAAAATTCAATTTATCAAATAATTGAGCCAACTGTTACGTATTTTGTAAGTAAAAAAGACAAAGCCTTAATACGTGTTGAATCACTTGAACCCTTTAGTTTTGATGTTAAAGAAGAAGTTGATAAGATATTTTTATATGCGGATATACTGTCACGTGATACAATTAGTTTTAAGGCAGTTTACAAAGATGGATTTATAACAATTTTATTTCGATCAAAAAACTTAAGACCTATGGTTCTTAAGCTGCCAACAATTTCATAAAGGATTGCAACTTGAAGCAAGATAAAAAGGGTATTGTTTTATTTGTAACACTAATGATGATTATGTTATTGCTTAGTGTCATTAATATTTTTCTAAATAAAACACGAGAGAGTAAAGACAATGTTACCTATGAAAATGCCCTCATACAAACAAATTTAATTGTACAAGATCTACTTTTATACTTGAAAAAAATAAAGTTTGATGAAGATATTATTTATTTTGCGGCAAAAGCGCCTTTTCCATTGGGCTTTGATCATAGTAATGTGGTCGTTAAAATAGACTCAGCTCAAAAATATCTTGATATAAATACACTTACAAGCGATAGTGTAAAAAACAATATAACAGCTGGTAAGTTTATCTCTCTGCTTTATAAGTATAATATTAGTCAGCCAGAGTTTTTTTTAAATATACTACAAGATACTATTGACGATGATATAAATGAAAAAAATACTGGTTTGGAAAGTGAAATAATTTTGAGTATTCCTACATTTAGAAATGGTAAAATTTATAATGAAATCCATTTAAATAGTATTATTGATTACTATTTTGATAAAACGGCAGACGAGGCAATATACAATTTTCCATTTAACAAAGTATTTTCATATTCGAGTAATTCTATTGATCTAAATTTTGTTTCAATGGATGTCTTAGACATCCTTTTTGATGATGCGAATAGTTATGTATTAGAGATTATTTCAGAGCATAAAAAAGTTTATGATACCTTAGATGACTTACCATTTGATGACTATTATACCAAGAAGTTAAAAAAAGGTGTTTTAGGCCACACTATTTCTACTCAAACAAAACTTTTAAAAATCAATATGGATTTCAACTACAAAACTCAATTCAAGTCAAGCATTAGTTTTGAATATGATATTGATAATAAGATTATTTCAAATTATACAATTAAAAATATTGAATTGGTTTATTAATAGTTTGAAGATAAATTTTTAAATATTGGTTAGTTATCTCTTCTATAATCAAACTCTTTTACAATTTCTTGAAGTAGAGCAATTGGATCTTTTATTGAATTAAATTTTTCAATTTGTTCGATTAACTTTTCTATATTGTATTCACTTGATTTTGCAATTGTAATTGAGTCATATTTAGTTTTTACTTCCCCATCATCAATT
>CAJXWI010000232.1 GCA_913062735.1 uncultured Arcobacter sp. | reverse complement strand
AAAAAGAAGCGATTGCTGTTGTGAAGTTGGTTGGTGCTACCGACAGTTTTATTCAACGACCTTTTTTATACTCTGGGGTTTGGTATGGCATTTGTGGCGGCATATTGGCAAGTGTTGTTGTTTCAATTTTAGCGCAATACTTATCTTTTTGATCCCGAATTCAAGAAAAGAGACATTTAGACCAATTGGAATTGCCTTTTCTTTAATAACGTTAACTCAATGTGTTTATTTGCTATTTGGGGAATATGCAAAAACAGAATTTACAATTTTATCAACTTTTCAATGGATACAGTCTTATGGAATTAATCTACATTTCGGACTCTCTGGAATGTCAACTCTTTTGTTATTGCTTAGCTCGTTATTAGTATTTGTTTCATTACTTTCTATTGGCAAAGATCACTCTGAAAGCAAAGGATTTGTTGGATCATTGTTAATGTTACATTTTGCAATCAACGGTGTATTTATTAGTGGTGATTTAATTTCATTGTTTATATTTTTTGAGGCTTTACTAATCCCTATGTATTTCCTAATGGGAATATGGGGAGGTGAGAATAGAAGATACGCAACTATAAAGTTCATTCTTTACACTGTTTTTGGTTCGGTATTTATTTTTATTGGAACAGTTTATACAGCAGTTTTAAGCTTTGGAGTTAACGGTAGACTTGCTGTAGATTTTGAAACATTGTCTTCATTAAGTTTGCTTGAGCCACAGTCAAAAACTTTATTTTTACTATTTACATTTGGTTTTTTAATTAAAGTACCGATATTTCCATTGCATACATGGTTGCCGGATGCACACGTAGAAGCTCCAACTGCTGGAAGTATAATGTTGGCAGGAGTGCTTCTAAAAGTTGGTGCCTATGGAATACTAAGAGTTTCCATACCATTTTTTACAGAAGGTTTTTTAGCTTACAAAAATCTGATTGCAATATTGTCTGTAATTGGAATTATTTATGGTGCTATTGTTGCAATTGCTCAGATCGATATCAAAAAGCTGATTGCTTATTCATCAGTTAGTCATATGGGATTTGTTATGCTTGGAATTTCAGCTGGTGGATTTTTAAGTATTGAGGGAGCAATCATACAAATGATAAATCACGGTATCACTGCAGGTGCTTTGTTTATGCTGGTTGGATTTATATACGAAAGAAGACATACTCGAAAAATTAGTGACTTTGGGGGAGTCAAGATATCTATGCCAAGGTATGCAGCAATATTTCTATTTACATCATTCGCCTCGATAGGCCTTCCTGGTTTAAATGGTTTTGTCGGAGAGTTCATGATTCTTATGGGAAGCTTTAACAGCTACAAAATTCTGACATCCTTTGCAGCATTTGGTGTAGTTTTAGCTGCAATATATATGTTATGGGCATATCAAAGAATGTTTACTGGACCTATTAAATATGAAGAAAATGAAAGCTTAAGTGATCTCAATTCCCGTGAAACAGCGTCAATAGCTCCATTAGTTTTATTAATGTTATTTATTGGAATTTATCCAAACTATATTGAGAGTTTTGTAATTCAAGAGGCAAGTTTTTTGAGTGATACTATAGCAATGTTTAAGGACCTAAAATGACAACAGTTTCTGAGATATTAGGAATAAATTACGTAGTAATTGCACCTACATTGGCACTATTACTGACAGTTATTGTTTTATTATTTTGCACAATTACCATTTCAACTCCAATGTACGTAAAAAAATATGTATCGTTTATTGGAATCTTGCTAACTTTATTTACAATATTTTTAAAGTTCGGTTTATTTCTTACCGATGGTATCTCTTCTTATTTCACAGAAAAAATTCTTCTTGATGAGTTTGCCCTTGTTGGAAACGTACTTGTTGGAATGGTTTTGCTTTTTACTTTTAATTCTTTCTGGAAAACTTCAGAATTAATAGAAGACAAAACTACTGAAGCTTTAATACTAATTTTAATGTCTGCATCTGGATTTTTATTAATGATTGATGCTGAGAACTTCATAATGTTATTCATAGGTTTAGAAATTGGTTCAATTAGTTTATATGCTTTAGCTGGGCTCAACAGAGGAGATCAATTAAGCAATGAAGCTGCTTTGAAATATTTTTTACTTGGTTCGCTTGCTTCGTGTATATTTGTATACGGTATTGCGCTAATTTATGTCTCACTATCAATAATTGGTGTATATGAAACTAGTATTGCAATTAGTTTCATAGGACCAGATAATGTTCCACTAACAACATTTGTTGGATTGATATTGATAATTGTTGGATTGTTATTTAAAGTTGCTGCTGCACCTTTTCAAGCATGGGCACCAGACGTATATCAGGGTTCTCCTACTGGATATGTAGGATATATGGCAACTGTTGCAAAGGTTTCATCATTCATAGTCCTTGCAAGACTCGTTGCAGTCTCTTTAACATTCATTATTGATCAATTTGATTTATTTTTTGGTGCGGTTGTAATCTTGTCTGTACTCGCTGGAGCATTATTTGCTGCAAATCAAAGTGATTTGAAAAGACTAATTGCTTATAGTGGAGTTATTCAATCAGGCTTTATACTTTCTGGCATATCTTCAGGAGTTTATGGAATAAGTGCATCAACGTTTTATTTAATAACTTACATTATTCAATTAATTGGAATCTTTACAGTTTTTTCAATAATAAGCGGTCAATTGAGTTCGGACTTTCAAATCTCAAATATCTCAGGGCTATTTAAGGAAAATAAATTTATAACAATTACATTTTCAATATTCATGCTTGGCCTTGCAGGATTACCATTAACAAGTGGATTCGTCTCAAAGTTTATCCTTATTACCAATCTTTGGTCATATGAGAGATATATATTGGTAACAGTCTTAATGCTTACTACAGTTGCTGGATTTTATTTTTACTTACGACCAATTTGGGTAGCAGCAGTTGAGAAAACAGAAAATGTAGTTGAAAAAATACAGGTTAAAAACTCAGACAAACTCCTACTAGGTGTATTGGCTGCTTTAACAATATATTTTGGATTACTTCCAGATACACTTGTTAATATAACTCGCTGGATGGTCGAAGGTTATCTCTAATGTACACCAAAATAATTCCACCACCTGCACTTAATCATCAGGGTGGTTGGGATGAAATGTTGATGTTTCTAGTACCTGCTTTACTATTAACTTGGTTAAGAAATAAGCAAAAAAATGAAAATTTAGATGAATAGCTTAATAATTAGTAATTATCCAGATATAAAATCAAGTCATTAATTTTTGAATTTATATTGTTTTTATTTTCGTTTTCCAAATCTATTATCAGCTCGTCAATGCTGAAATAAAATTTTCCAATAAACTCTTCTCTTTCTTTATTGCTAAATCCTAACTTTTCTAACTCCATATCTAAATCTTTATAAACACCACCCATCAGCTGAAAATTATATTTGCCAGCAAGAAGTATATAAGCTGCATATATGTTTCTTCCAAGGGTAAAGTTTTCGTAAGTAAATTCAGTCCAAACTTTAAAAATAGTTTTTATATTTTCTTTTGGTTTATCTTGTAATTTTTCAAGATAGCTTTGTCTCCTTTTTTTATAAACATGCTTGATTACATCAGATAAAAATTCTTCAAACGAATGAAAATGTTCATAGATAGTTGTTTTAGAAATATCTGTGTATTCTTTTATAGAATTTAGGGATATTTGGGTAAGTCTTTTGGTGTTTAATAGCTTTTCACCAACTTCAAGGAGTTCATAATGAATTTCTTCATATCGATTTTTAGCTATTACTTTTCTTTTATCCATAATTAAATATTTACTATAAGCATAAAAATAAGTTTCTTATAATTAAACTTATCGTAAATTAATCGGAAAATAGTAAGGTCAATTTATAAGTTTTATTGTATACAATAAGAATAATGATAGAAATTAAAAATCTCACTATGAGATACAAAAATGGAAAAGGTGTTGGAGATATCAATATCTCTGTTGATAATGGCGAGGTTAAAGGGCTTCTTGGTCCTAATGGGGCTGGAAAATCTACAACAATGAGAAGTCTTATGGGATTTTTGATGCCCTCTGAAGGCTCACTTTCAGTTGAGGGAATTGATACAATTGAAAACCCTGTTGAGGCAAAGAAAATAATAGGATATTTACCTGGAGATCCTCAACTTCCACAAAATTTAAATTCTAAGTCACTATTTAAACTTGGTGCAGACATGAGAGGTCAATCAACTAACTATGCAATGGAATTAGCAGAAAAGTTTGAATTGGAGGTTGATCAAACTCTCAAAGAATTATCTAAAGGTAATAGGCAAAAAGTCGCCTTTATACTTGCAGTACTGCATAAGCCAAAGGCATTAATTTTAGATGAACCAACTTCAGGCCTAGACCCCTTTCATCAAAGAACTTTTTTTGAAATTGTAAAAGAATTTTCAAACAATGGTGCAGCAATACTTTTATCATCACATATTATTTCTGAGGTTGAAAAAGTTGCCGACTCGATGGCTGTTTTAAGAGAAGGTGCAAAAGTATATGATGAAACATATGAGACATTTTTAAATAAAGCAAAAGAAGAAGGTCAAGATTTAGAAGATGCTTTTTTCACATTCTATGACAGAAAAGAGGAATAATGTTTAACTATTTCAAATATATGATTACAGTCCCAAGAAAGTTTATCTTAAATTGGGCAATTTCTGGCGGGGTTTACTTATTAATACTTCCACTAGCTTTTGCAAACTCAAGTGTAGAAAGTTTGCTTATTGACACACAAAGAGAAGCTTTTAGAGGAATGTCAGAAAATGAAACAATGATGAATTTATTGGGAATTTCGGATTGGGACAATGTTTTTACATTAGAAGGAATGGTAACAACTTATTTCTTAGTACCATTTGTTCCACTTTTAATTGGCACTGCCACAATAATTCTTTTAAATAAATTAGGTTCAAAAGCAGAAGAAGATGGGACTTTTGAATTTGTTGCAGCTTTACCAATGACAAGAACTTCTGTGTATTTAACACAATCAATTGTTGCTGTTCTATTCGGTTTATTTGTCACTTTTGCATGGACAAATATTATGTTTATTCCAATTGCAACTATGGAACTTAGTCAAACACTTGATTATGTT
>CAJXWI010000231.1 GCA_913062735.1 uncultured Arcobacter sp. | reverse complement strand
AAGATATTTTTAATGGCTTTAGCTATCATTGATGACTTGGGTGCAATTGTTATTATTGCTTTATTTTATACGGCAGATTTATCTACTGTTTCAATTATTATTGCGGGGCTTTGTTTACTTATTTTGCTTGTAATGAATAAACTAAATGTAATTAAACCAGCTGCTTTTATTATTATTGGAGTAATTTTATGGATTTCTGTTTTAAAATCTGGCGTTCATGCTACATTGGCAGGGGTCGCTTTAGCATTTACAATTCCAATGTTTAGTAAAAAAGAAAATGGTGAAAAATTTTCTATGTTAAAAGACATGGAGCACAGTTTGCATTATTGGGTAGCATTTTTTATTCTTCCATTATTCGCTTTTGTAAATGCGGGAATTGATTTAAGAGGAATATCTTTTGAAGAAGTTTTAAATCCTGTACCTTTAGGAATAATGCTTGGATTATTATTAGGAAAACAAGTAGGAGTATTTTTCTTCTCTTATGTAGCAATTAAACTTAAATGGGCAAGTTTGCCAGAAGGCAGTAATTTTAAACAACTTTATGCCGTAAGTATTTTAACGGGAATTGGTTTTACTATGAGTTTATTTGTTAACTCTCTTGCTTTTCCAGATGACACTATGTTTGCTTATACTGATAAACTTGCCGTTTTAATTGGCTCTTTTGCATCCGGAATTTTAGGATACTTTTTACTTAGATCTTTTACAAATAAACAAGCCTAAGCTTGTTTATTTTGGATAAATAATACCGTTTCTACTGTAAATTTTACCCTCTAATTCGTATTCATATATTTTATTGCCAAATTTATCAAGTGCTAATTGTATGTTTATACCGTATTTACAAAATAAAAGAATTTCATCTATATTTTCTTCTTTTACTTTGTACCTATTTACAAAGTCATCAATATCATAAATTACTTCTGCTTTATTTTGTATAATGAGATTTTGTGTTCCTAAACTTTCGCCAATACGATGAGCTAAAACAAAAACTTTTTTATTTTGCTTTTGTGCAAACTCGTAAGAGCGTAAACTGCCTGAGTTTAATTCTGCTTGTGTAATAATTAATACTTCTCCTAATGCAACTACCAATTCATTTCTTTGAACAAATGTATAGGCTCTTGCTTTTTCATCTTTAGCATAAGCAGATAAACACAAACCTTTCTGTTCTATATTTTTAATCAAAGATGTATTTACACTTGGATATCTAATATTTAAACCATTTGCCATAACGGCAATGGTATTAAAATCATAGGTCGCATTGTGAGCAAGACTATCAACGCCCATAGCAGCTCCTGAAACAATAGTAATACCTCTAAGTGATAGTTTTGAGCTTAATTCAGAAGTAAGAGCTTGTGTATAAGCTGAGGGCCTTCTTGATCCTACTATAGATATTTTTCTGTTTTTAAGCAGCTTGGTATTTCCAATACAGTTAATAACAAAAGGATAGTTTTTTAAAACAGTAAATTCTTTTATTTCTTCTTGTAATTGTTTCATCTAATAACTTTTAATATTATTATAGCAAAAAACCAGTTTAAATTTTACAAAGGCAAAATTATTTTAAACAGAACGCCTTTTTCACAAGGCTCACAAGTAATATTACCTTTCAAACTTTTTTGCACAACATTATAAATTATATTTAAACCAAGACCTGTCCCTCCATCTTTTCTATTGGTAGTAAAAAAAGGATCAAAAACTTTTTGATAATTTTCTTTAGGAATTCCTTTTCCATTGTCGTTATAGAGTATTTGAATATGGGTTTCTTTTAATTTTATATCGAAATGCATTTGCCCTTGTTCTTTTTCATCAAATCCATGTTTGATTGAATTACTTGTTAGGTTTGAAATTATATGTGAAAATGCACCAGGATAAGAATTAATTACAATATTCTCTTCACAAGACATAGTTAAAGTTAATGATGTTTGTTTTACAATACTATTGATACTAATAAGTACTTCATCACAGTATTCTTTTAAATTAAATTCTTTTTTCTCATCTTCGCTCTGATCAGCTGCTATTTGTTTGAAACTTCGTACAAGTTTTGCTGTTTTACTTAGATTATGTTCAATTAAAGAAGAGAGTTCTTGTGATGTTTTTAAATAGTCTTCAAAATCATCTTGGGACATTGTTTCATTTTTGTAGGCTTTTGATATGTCTTTACTTGTATCGCCTAAGTGAGTTATTGCGGTTAATCCTATTCCTACTGGGGTGTTTATTTCATGAGCAACACCTGCAACTAAACCCGCTAAACTTGCCATTTTTTCTGATTCAATTAATTTATCTTGAGTCTTTTTTACATTTTGTATCATTTCTTCTAATTCATGATTAGAGTCTTCTAATAAAATATTTTTATCTTTAAGTTCAGAATTCTTATCCTCAATCGTATTAAGCATGTCATTAAATTTATTACTTAAAATACCGATTTCATCTTTTCTTGTTGTATCAGTAGAACGAGCTTTATAATTCCCTTTAGATACATTAATGGCTAAAGCAGATAAAAGACTAATTGGTTTTAATAAACTTCTAAAAAATATGACACTATAGAGTAAAGATAATAATAATACAACGAATGTAATTTGAAAAATATAGTTCTTTACTTCATTTGCAGAGGTTTTAAATTCATCAATATATACAGAAGAAGCAATATACCAGTCTAATTGTGGAATATATTCAACCCAAGTTTCTTTATCATAAATGAAATTGTTTTTATCTTCTTGTTTATCCCACTTATAAGCATATACATTGTCTTTTTTTAAGGAGGCTTTCACTAATGCATTAAAGATACGAGGTGTCATTTTATAGCCTGCTTTTTTATGGCCCTTTAGTGTATTGGGATGAATAAGCATTTCTCCTTTTCCATTAAAAATAAATAAATAACCGGTTTTACCCATTTTAGTATCTTTAATAATTTGCTCTAATTGTTTATTTACAGCAGCTTTTCTAATTTTCAATTCTTTTTGTATTTGATCAATATAAAAGCCCGTAGAAATAATTATTTTCCATTGAGGAAAATCTCTTGAATAAGTGAATTTCCTTAGTGGGTTTGCATAGGTATTATCTTTTGACCAATAATAAGAGTTAAAACTCTCACCTTCTTTTCTTGTTTTCTCAGTAAGAGTAGGAAGAAATGCAGTTCCTTCTTTATCAAGTAAATTTGTAAAATCCCTTCCTTGATAATAAGGATGAGAAAGCATTACATTTTTATAGTTTGAAATAAAAAAATAGCTGTTATTTGAATAACGAATTTTAGTCACTAAATTAAAGACATCCTGCTGTAAACGCATTTTAAGAACATTATAATATTCACCCGTTGTAAGCATCCAGTTATAAGGTTCAAAGACAAAAGAGTAAGAAATTTTGTCTTCAATCTTTTTAGATTTTGGATTTAACCATTTATACTTAAATGAACCTACTCCTGTTTCTTTAACTTGTTTGGTTAGTGATCTTAGAATCTTAGAGTGTTCTCTATTTGTATTACTTAAGCTTGGTAGAACAGGATGAACAAGTACATTATGCTCTAGATCTGATAAAACAAAATAGCCAGTACCATCGTTATAACGATAAATATTTATATAGTTAATAAGGCCTTTTTTTAATTCTTCTTTACTTAGAGTATTCTTGTATTTTAAATAAAAGTTATTTATATTTTCATTAAATTCTTCTGCTTTTTTTTTCAATGAAGATATTATATTTTCTTGTTTTGATTGCTCATAAAAATTTTCTATTAAAGAATATATACTATCTGTTAAGTTTTTTAATTCTATTTTGTTCTGTTTATAGGTGTGTTTTTCAAAATCATCTAAGTTTTTTTTTGAATTTTTTACTAAAAGAACTACTTTTTTTAATACGACTTTTGCATGTTTGACTTCTAAATGTCGAACATTATTTTCAACTTTTGGAATAACAAAATAATAAATAGCCAAAGTAAAGAGAAGAATCATATTAAAAACAATAAACATTGCTTTTATAAATAATTTTGATTTAAACATTATTTACATCTCCTAGAATGAAACTATAGATGTATTTTAAAATAAAAAATATAATAAAAGAATAGGATATAAAAACTAATATTTATATCTAATTTTTTGAATTAATCTTTTTCTTAATGCATTAAAGATAGAAAGCTTAGTTTAATGTCTTGAAATATATGCACTAAGTTAATAGTTTCATTAAAATAGAGGGAATCCTCTTTTTAGCAATTTTATTTGCTTTTGAATACAGAGATTTTTTTGTATTTTACAAAGGTAGAATTATTTTAAACAGAACGCCTTTTTCACAAGGCTCACAAGTAATATTACCATTTAAACCTTTTTTTACTATATTGTAAATGATATTTAATCCAAGGCCTGATCCTCCTTCTTTTCTATTGGTAGTAAAAAAAGGATCAAAAACTTTTTGAAAGTTTTCTTTAGGAATTCCTTTTCCATTATCTTGGTAAAGTATCTGGACATAGGTTTCTTTTAAGGTAATTGTAAAATTAATCTTTCCTTTTTCCCCTTCTTTAAAACCATGTTTAATTGAGTTGGTTATAAGGTTGGACATAATATGAGAAAATGCTCCAGGATAAGAATTAATTACAATATTATCTGGACAATCAATACTTAAGGTTATCGAAGTTTGTGCAACAATACTGTTGATACTAATAAGAACTTCATCACAGTATTCTTTTAAATTAAATTCTTTTCTTTCATCTTCATTCTGGTCGGCTTCAATTTGTTTGAAACTTCTAATAAGTTTGGCTGTTTTATTAAGGTTTACTTCAATTAACGTTGATAACTCTTTAGATGTTTTTAAATATTCTTCAAAGTCTTCTTTAGACATTAAATCATTGTTATAGGATATAAAAATTCCATCGCAGAGATCACGTAAATGTGTAATTGCTGTTAATCCTACACCTACAGGAGTATTGATTTCATGTGCAACACCTGATACCAATACTTTTAAACTTGCCATTTTTTCTGCTTCTACTAATCTGTCTTGTGTTTTTTTCAGATTATTTATTGTTTCTTCTAATTCATTGTTAGAATCTTCAAGTTGAAGATTTTTATTTTCAATAGTATTAAGCATTTCATTAAACTCTATGCTTA
>CAJXWI010000230.1 GCA_913062735.1 uncultured Arcobacter sp. | reverse complement strand
GATATGGTTGATGGTGAATCCGCAGTAAAATCAGGTGACGAAGTTGCTTTTTTCCCACCAGTAACTGGTGGCTGATAGGATGACGACCTCAATAAACACTAATAATAGCCAACGGATTAGTATTCAAAAACACGACTTTAATCTTGGTGATGAGGTCGCTTTACTAGAATCGGATAATTACGAAGATGGCGCCGTAGTCACCTTTAGTGGTCGGGTTAGAAATAAAAATCTCGGGCTAAATGTTAAAGGACTGTACCTTGAACATTACCCAGGGATGACAGAGAAATTATTAGAAGAAATTATTAGCTTATCTAAAATCCAGATTACAGCAATGGTGCCAGAAGCAACAATGGTATCTACCTATATGGAAATTAAAAAACTTTTTCAAACAAAAGAAGCATCTAAAGATGGTTTTGATTTAGAAGATGATGAGTTAAAAGATGTATTAGAACAAATCAAACGTGGTAAAAAAATCACAGATGAATCTAAAACACGAATGGCTAAATCGAACTTAAGACTGGTTGTATCTATTGCAAAAAGATATACCAACAGAGGGCTTCCTTTCTTAGATTTAATTCAAGAAGGAAATATTGGACTCATGAAAGCCGTTGATAAGTTTGAATATAAAAAAGGGTATAAATTCTCTACTTATGCTACATGGTGGATTAGACAAGCTATTTCTAGAGCTATTGCGGATCAAGCAAGAACAATTAGAATTCCTATACATATGATTGAAACGATTAATAGAATCAATAAAATCATTAGAAAAGGTATTCAAGAAAATGGGAAAGAGCCAGATGTTGAGGAAATCTCAAAAGAAGTTGGTTTACCTGTTGATAAAGTAAAACAAGTTATTAAAATTACAAAAGAACCTGTTTCTCTTGAAGCTCCTATTGGAAGCGATGATGATGGTAAATTTGGAGATTTTGTTCCAGATGAAAAAGCCCCTACTCCTGTTGATAATATTATGAATGAAGATTTACAAAATCAAATTGATCAAATTTTATCTCAGTTAAATGAAAGAGAACAAGCTGTTGTTAGAATGAGATTTGGTCTTATGCATGATGCGAGTGATAGAACACTTGAAGAGATTGGTAAAGAATTATCAGTTACAAGAGAACGTGTTAGACAAATTGAAAGTTCTGCTATTAAAAAACTTAAACATCCAAAAGTAGGAAAAAACCTTAAGAACTACGTAGAAAGTTAATATGGACTTTTACGAAAACTGGGTAGAGTTAGATTTAAATCCAATTATTTCTTTCTCTACCTTTGGAAAAATTCTTTATACCAATTCAGAAGCGCAATATGTTCTAAACAGAGTAAATGCTAAAGTGCTGTTTGAATTGGCTGTAAATAATGCTTCTACAACCTACGGAACTAAAACTACTTATGTAAACCTACCTTTAAAAAACTACTTGTTTTATGCCCTTACTGTAAGCTATGATAATGATGAAGAAATACATTTAAAACTGTATAAATCTACATCAACAAAAAAAGAAGCTTCAATTAAACAACAAAATGCGAATATAACTAATATTTTTACCTTATTGGACTTATGTATTTCTACACAAAAAATAAAAAGTAAAACAAAGTTTATTAAAAATTATGACCCTTCTATCCCTGAATTTAGATTAGTGGCTTCTGATTTAATCAAACTTCTTTCCTTGGTTTATTCACAGTTTAATAAAACAAAAGAAGTAACATCTCTTGTTAAGTTAAAAATTGGAGAGTATTTAAGAGTTGAAGGTAAAAAGTATTCTTTAGTAAGTATTCAAATATCTTCAAGCCAAGAAGTATGCTTAGATGAAATAAAAGAAGACAATTATTCTTCTTTTATTTTAAGCAAAGAAGAAAATAAAATTTTTATTGATCTTCCTTTGATATTAGAATAATTAGGATTTTTTCTCTTCTTTAGAACTAAGACTTAAAAAAAGTGCGGAGACGGGCATTATTGTTAAACCAAGCAAATAGGCATACGCAGAAAAAATAATATTATTAGTTAAATAAAAGAAACCAATAATTAATAGGGCATAACCAAAAATTCTGTAGGCTGAAATATATGCACCTGAAGAAAAAAGTGTATTTTTAAAAGAATTCTTTTTTATGTTTTGTTTTTCAACTTTTAAAATATTTTTAATTTCTTGAGCACTTAATTCTTTATCTTCGTAGTTTATCTCTTCTGAATACAAATCATAAGGATCATCTAGCTCGTCTAATTTATCCCTAGCGCCTAAATTGTTTTTGTTTTCTTCTAAACCGTCTAAACGTTTTGCAACATTATTTTTATAAGATAAAAAAGTTCCTAAAGAAATAAACAAAGAAGAGACAAAAGCCACTTGTGTATTAATTAAAAAATACTCATTGTCTTGAAAAAAAGAAAAAACAATAAGTATTGCATCAAGAACAAAAAGAATCTTAGCAAAAGACTTGATTGTATTAATCATCGTCTCTTTTGTCTCCATGTTTCGCTCTATAGGTATATCTTGGGTCATTTTCTAATTCTTTAAACTCTTTTTGTGCTCTTTTATAGGCTTTAAAAACATTTAAAAAAGCAGCAGCTATTCCCCAAAAAACTCCTAACCATAAGGTCCAAGCAGCGCCTGTCCAATCTTTTAGTAAAATACCAACTCCCACACCAATAACGACAGAAACTACCATTGAAATACCAAGGGAGAGGTTATCTAAGGCTTGTAATTTTCCTTGATGTTTTGGTTCTTTTGATTCATTATTAATATTTTCTTCTTTAACTTCTTCTGTATCGTTGTTTTTTTTCATATTTTCTTGCATCATACTTCTTAATCTAAATAAGAACAACAATAATCACATATTGCATGTACTTTAATATCAAAATTTGAATTGTCTGTAACTTTAAAAGAGCTTCCACCAAGGTATTTAACCCAAGTATCTTCACCTTCAAGTTTTACTTCAACTTCACCATCAATAACTTCCATTAGCTCAGCCTTAGCTGTTGCAAAATTATATTCACCTACTTGCATAATACCTAAGGATTGTTCATCTCCAAATTCATTTATAAATGAACGAGAAGTTACTTTTCCATCAAAATAAATATTCGCTTTTTTAATCAATTCTACATTCTTATACGCTTGCATTTTAAGCATTTTTCAAATCCTTCATAATTATTTTTGCGGCTTCTATACATTCATCAATCATTTCATTACTCATAACACTTGAAATAAATCCGGCCTCATACTGAGAACAAGCAAAATAAAAGCCTTTTTTTAACATCTCGTTATGAAATTTTGCGAATGCATCAAAATCACAGGCTGCCACATCTTTAAAGTTTTTTGGTTCTTCTTTTATAAAAAAGAAACCAAACATTGAACCTCTTGTATTTACAACTAAAGGAATATTATTATCACTTGCAGCTTGTTTTAAACCCCTAACTAAACGTACGGCTTTTTTATTTAGCTCAGCATGAATATGTGGCATTGATTTAAGTTTTTGCATAGATACTAAACCAGCAGCCATTGCTACTGGATTACCACTTAGCGTACCAGCTTGATATACTGTTCCATCAGGAGATAAATGGTCCATAATAAAAGAAGATGCTGCAAAAGCGCCTACAGGCATTCCAGCTCCTATTACTTTCCCAAAAGTTATAATGTCAGCTTTTACAGCAGTTAGACCACTTGCACCCGTCATTGATACTCTAAAACCTGTCATTACTTCATCAAAAATCAATAAAGCATTGTTTTTATCACATAAATCTCTACATTCTTGTAAGAATTCTTCAGATGCTGGAATAAAACCCATATTCCCAGCTATTGGCTCAATAATAATACACGCTATATCATCTGATTCTTCAAAACATTTTTTTAGACTTTTGATATTATTATATTCGCATAATAAGGTATGTTTAACTAAATCAGCAGGAACACCAGGTGAGCTTGGAGTTCCAAACGTAGCTAAACCAGAACCAGCTTGTACTAATAAAGAATCACTGTGTCCATGATAACATCCTTCAAATTTTAAGATATCATCTTTTTTTGTAACTCCTCTAGCAAGTCTAATAGCAGACATAACAGCTTCAGTCCCAGAACTTACAAAACGAATTTTGTCAATATTGTCATACATTTCAACGATTTCTTGGGCCAATTGTGTTTCTAGAAGTGTAGGTGCTCCAAAAGAGAGGCCTTTTTTTGCTGTTCTTATAACAGCTTCTTCAATATCTTTATCACAATGTCCAAAAATAAGTGGGCCCCAAGATTGTACAAAATCCAAGTACTTATTATCATCAATATCAAAAAGGTAAGCTCCTTCTCCTCTGTCAATAAAAGGAGGTGTACCTAACACGCCTTTAAAAGCTCGTACAGGAGAATCAACCCCTCCTGGAATTACTTTTTTTGCTGCTTCATATGCTTTGAGTGAATTATCAAACATTTATTATCCTAAATTTCTAAATTAAAAGCATTATTATACTATAATTTCGTTTATGAAATACATCTTATTTGCCCTTATTTTTTCAATATTAATTCATCTGGGAATTTTTTACAAGTTTAATGAAAATGTTACAGCAAGTACTTCTAAGAAAGGCAATGCTAAAAGTACTTCTTTATTATATGTCAAACTTCAAAAGAAAAAAATCATTAAAAATGCAGCTAAAAAAGAAAATATTATTACAAAAAAGCAAAACACTCCCCAAAAGAATATTATAAAAAAGAAGTACAAAAAAGTAGAAAAAAAGATAAAAAAAGTAAAAAAAAGACCAGTAAAGAAAAAACAAACAATAAAAAAACACCTAAAAATATCAAAAAGTACCAATACAATTAAAACCACTGTAGAGAAAACAAAAGAGGTACAAGACTATGAGAAACAAAACAATACAAACTTACAAAAATCTACCTTACAAAAGTTTTTAGAAAAACCTCGTGATAATTTAAATGATTTAAAGTCCATGGTTAAAAGTTATAAAAGCAATCATCCCAATTTAAAATTAGAAAATAATATTGAATTATATGGAGAAGAATTTGATTCTTTTACCCAAGTACAAAAAGTTTTTATAAAAGATAATCTTAATGCCATTGGAAGAATTACACAATATTATTTGCGATATCCTAGGATTTCTGTTCGAACGAAACAGCAAGGGGAGAA
>CAJXWI010000229.1 GCA_913062735.1 uncultured Arcobacter sp. | reverse complement strand
CATAGCATCAATTTTTTTAGCTAGAAAAATAAATAGAAACTTATTATAAGTATTTACAAATCATGCCACTAAGAATGAATCTACACTTTCTAAGTAAACATAGCCAAAATAATTGAGAATTATTTCCTTAAATTAGAAAGTCATTAACTTGATATGGCTATGATATCGCTAAATGAATAGCCATTCTAAAGGACATATATGACACAAGAAAACAAAATGGTAATTATTAAAAAACTGCAAGATTCTTTTCTTGAAATTTCATCAGAAAAAAAGAAATTGTGGTGGGAAAAATACATGAGAAATATTATTAAGTTTAGAGGTGTAGGAATTCCTGATATAAGAGACTTACAAAAAGTCTGGTATAAAGAACATTTAGAACACTTAAGTTATAAAGAACAAATTGAGATAAGCCTTGAATTTTTTAGACAAGATCTAGCAGAAGATAAACTAGCTGGAACCTTATTATTGCAAAACTACTTATTTGACAAAGTATCTCTTTCTTATATGATAAATCAATATGATGTAATTTTTAAAGAAGAGTTGATTTATGATTGGAATATCTGTGATTGGTTTTGTGTAAGAGTATTAAGTGCTAGCATCAAAAAATATGAGACAGATGCTGCACATATTATTTCATCTTGGAGTAATGATCCTTATTTATGGAAAGCTAGAGCTTCTGTTGTTGCTTTCATTGGTTTAACAAAAGACGACAAGTATTATTCCCATATCTTTGAAAACTGTGCTGTTTTAATACAAAGAGAAGAGCGATTTGCTAAAACGGCTGTGGGTTGGATATTACATGATATATATAAAGCAGATAAAAAAGTTGTTTTTGATTTTGTAGATAAACATTTAAAATACTTTGACAAAGAGAGTTTAAAGAATGCTTTAAAATATGCGAATAAAGAAGTGCAAAAAAAGTATTTATTACGTCTGCCTTAGAATAAATAAAGCCAAGCACTTTTAAATTGAAAACGCTTTTGTGTCTTTCTTCTTCGCTCTATTGTGTTTTACAAATACAGTTTTTTTGATTATAAGAATAATCAACAATCTCATGTCTCTCATTTTCTTGAAACTTACAACAGTCATTAAAAATTTTTTTTAATTTTTCTTTTGCTCTTTTGGAGGTGGATTTTACGCTTGATAAATTCAAGTTTTTTTCTTTGGCATATTCAACTAAGGATTTTTCTTTTAAATATACTTCATTTAATACCTCTTGTTGTTTGAGAGGTAAGTCTTTAAGCAAAGTACTTAAACAACAAGACAATTCGCTTAACACTGATTCTTCTTGTTCTTCTTCAAAATACAGCTCATAGTTTTGCGTTGTTTTCATTTCATTTTTTCTGTAATAATCTATTATTGTATTTCTTGCTATTTTATACAACCACGCTTGTATATTCTCATCTTCTTTAATATTCTCTATATTGCTATAGGCTTTTATAAAAACTTCTTGTAATAAGTCTTCTGCGGTACTTTTATTTGAAACATGTTTTAAAATGAAATATAAAAGTGCTTTTGAAAATTTAATATAAACTTCTTCAATTTTTTCTTTCATGATAACTCCTTCTATAGTATAAGACGAAAAAGTAAATAAAAAGTTGCATTTTTAAAAAAAAACTATTAAATTTCTAAAATGCAACCTTTTTCTTTCTTTTACGTCTTAGTAGTGAAAACAAAAAATAAAGGATAAAAGATGAAAAATAATTGTTGTGAAAATATGAGCCAGTGTAGATGTGAGAATTGTGAGTGTGAATGTACGTGTACATCAAAAGATGAAGCTAGATGTACGTGTGAATGTAAAGATTGTTGTACTAACAATACGTGTTGTGAAGAAAGCACTTGATGTTTTAAATTAAAGGAAGGTATTTATGCCTTTCCTTTCTGCGTTATTAAAATTATTAAATATAAATCTTCTAATTAATCTGCCTATTTACCATCTTTATTTTAAATAAATTTTATTACTTATTTAAAGAAAGTCAAAGATTATAATGTTATGATGTTCTTCACTTTTAAAAAATGAAGGATTTCTATTGTTAAAAAATCTAAGTATTAAATTAAAACTAATTGCCGCATTTTCTCTTATTGCCTTGCTTGTCTTGTCTTTAAGTACTTATAATATCTTTGCTTTGTCTAAATCCAATGATGGTTTTACTCAATACAAAGAATTAGCAGGGCATAGCTTACTTGCTGATAATATTCAAAGCAATATGTTAATGTTACGAATGAATGTGAAAGATTATTTAACAAATCCTGTTCAAGAAAAAATTGATCAATTTGATTCTTCTTATAAAAAAACACAAAAAGCTATTGCTAAAGCAAAAAAAAGTATTAAAAATACTAAGAGAAAAAAACTGGTAAAAGTACTTGAAAAAGACTTAAATATTTATAAAGAAAGTTTTTATGAAGTCGTTTCTCTTATGAATAAAAGAACCAGTATCTTTAATGACAATTTAGAAGTAAATGGAAATAAAATCCAAAAACATTTAAACGATGCATTAAAAGACAGTAAAGCATTAAGTGATTTAAAACCAGCACTAGGAGTTTCTAATACGCTAAAAATATTGTTAGAAGCGCGTCTTTATACCTCTAAGTTCTTACAATCAAGCTCAAATGAAGACTCGGTTCAAATACGTAAAAGGTTATATTCTTTACAGCAAAAAATTGAAAATGTTGAAGATGAGCTGGATGATGATGATATTATTGATAAATTAGAAGAAGCTATTGCTTTTGCTATTAAATATGCAAAAGGTGCCAATGATATTGTTTCTATAGTAGAAAGTAGAAACGATGTCATTACTAATAAATTAAACATTTTAGGGCCAAAAATTGGAAAACTTACACAAGATATAAAAGTTTCTATTAAAAAAGAACAAGATAAAGAAGGCTTAAGTGTTCAAGTATTAAATGCTGATATACATTCTAAGACCCTTAT
Source organism: uncultured Arcobacter sp. (assembly GCA_913062735.1). The sequence continues at coordinate 2,181 of CAJXWI010000229.1, read as the reverse complement.
TGTTGCATCTATTGTTTTATTATTAGTACTTATTTGTGCTATTACTATTCCTGCTTTAATATCAAGAGGTTTAAATGCTCTTAACAGTGGAATAATGAATTTATTAAACTCTAATGATGTAACATCAAGAGTAGAGGTTTTATCTAAAGATGAAATTGGTAAGATTGCACTTAATTTTAATAAATATCTTAACTCCATTGAAGAGAGTTTACAAGAAGATGCAAAAGTTATTGATGATGTTAAACGAGTGGTTTCTTTAGTAAAAAAAGGTCAGTTAAATAATGAAGTTAGGGTTAAATCTAAAAATGAGAACTTAAATGAATTAAGTGTTTTGTTTAATGATATGATGGACGAGTTAAGTTCTAATATTTCTTCTGATATAAACAAAATCACTCTTGCTCTTAATAAATATTCTAAGTTAGATTTTAGACACAGAATTAGCGATGCAAGCGCTAATGTAGAGATGGGTTTAAATTCCTTAGCAGATACCATTAATAAAATGTTGCTTGAGAATAAAACAAATGGGCTTACGATTAATCAAAGCTCACAAGGCTTACTTTCTAATGTTGAAAAACTAAGTGTTTCTTCTAATGAATCAGCAGCTTCCTTAGAAGAAACAGCTGCCGCGTTAGAAGAGATTACCTCTATTATTGCAACCAACACTCAAAATGTTCTTAAGATGTCTGATTTTTCAAATAAATTATCATATTCTTTAAATGATGGTAAAAAACTAGCACTTGAAACTACTTCTTCTATGGAAGATATCAATGAAGAAGTAATAGCAATTAAAGAAGCTATTTCTGTTATTGATCAAATTGCTTTTCAAACGAATATCTTGTCTTTAAATGCAGCAGTAGAAGCAGCAACGGCTGGGGAAGCGGGGAAAGGGTTTGCAGTTGTTGCCCAAGAAGTAAGAAATTTGGCTTCAAGAAGTGCAGATGCTGCAAGTGAAATTAAAAACCTTGTTGAAAGTGCGAGTATAAAAGCAAATGACGGTAAAACCATTGCAAATAAAATGATTAAAGGCTATGAAGATTTAAATAAAAATACGGCTAAAACCATTGAATTAATTAATGAGATTAAAACAGCATCTACAGAACAACAACATGGAATTGAACAAATTAATAATGCAGTAACCCTTTTAGATAACCAAAGTCAACAAAATGCTAATGTAGCTACACAAACAAAAGATATTGCAATAAAAAGTCAAGAAGTAGCAAAAATAATTATAAACAGTGCGAATGAAAAAGAGTTTATAGGAAAAGAGGATTTAGCCTAAGTATTATTCTTAAGGTTTAGGTAAATGTTAAGTTTTTATTAATTCTAAATTATATAAAATAGCGTATATATAAGGAAAAAATATGAACGAAAAGAAAATCCTATTAATTATTGTTTTTAATGTAATTATTATTTTATGTGAAGTTGTTTTTGGCTTTATTTCTAACTCTTTTGCTTTAATAGCAGATGCTTTACATAATACAGGAGATGTCTTAGCTGTTGTTATTACCTATATTGCTTTAAAGCTTGGAACTAAGAAGTTTACGTATAAATTCACTTTTGGCTATATTCGTGCTGAAATGATGGCAGCTTTTGTAAATACACTTTTTTTGTATATTACAATGTTTGTCATGATATACATAGCCATAGAGCGTTTTTTTAATCCTTTAGTAATTGAGCCTTTATATATGATTACTGTAGGGTTTATTGCTTTTATTGCAAATGGAATATCAGCATATTTATTAAATAATATGGGTGTTTCTTCTTGTTCCTCTCATGATCACTCAAGTCATTCACATGGGCATTCTCATAATCACGATAAGCAAGAAGAAGATGCCAATATAAAATCTGCTTATTTACATATGTTAAGTGATGCCTTGATTTCTTTAGGGGTTGTTATTGCTGGAATCTTTATATATTTTTATGAAATCTATTATATAGATTCTATTTTAACCATTGTTTTTTCTGTGTATATTTTATTTCACTCTTATTCATTGTTAAAACAAAGTTTTTTATCCTTAATGGATGCAAATACTTCTAGTGTAAAAGAAGAAGAATTGCACGAGATTATTTTATGTGATGAAAAAATTCAAAGTTATCATGATTTACATATAACAAAACCAAGTACAAAATATGCCTTTATATCTTTTCATTTGGTCTTGAAAAATAAAAATATGACTTTAG
>CAJXWI010000228.1 GCA_913062735.1 uncultured Arcobacter sp. | reverse complement strand
TTCTTCCATAAGGATAATGAGACATTAAATCCCCAGGTAATAATTTAAAAGGGTGAGCTTGTTTTTTCATAGATTTTACAATATCTAAAGGTAAATCAAGTTTTTCGTAAATTACCTTAGGTTCAAAAGCCGCAACCAGTTTTGACACTTCAATACGTGAACTTAACCATGAATTAAATAAATGGCTTTGATAGGCATTAACATACATTTGAGATAAGTTTCTTCTCTTCTCTTTTAGTTTGCCATCAATTATATCTTTACCTTTTTTGTAATTATCTCCATCAATTCCAAATCTCTGAAAACCAAAATAATTTGGAATTCCATGCTGTGTAATTGTTTTTAATACTTGTTCTATTTTATTAGCTTCTATTACTGTTACTCTTTTAAGTCTTATAAAAAAACTATTCCCTTTTAAATGCCCTACTTTAATTTTATTATCATGATAGGTAGTATTTAAAATTTTAATTAAAGGGTGAGAAAAAGAATTTAATTTCTCTTCATATTGTTTATGTACAGAAATACTTTGAATGGTTAAAGCATTTTTATCTTTTAATCCAGCATATCCGATATCTCTAGGTCTACACCCTAAGTGTTTTGCAATAATTTCAACGGCATCCCACGTTGCTAAATCTTTTTTTCTTATTTTGATAACTAAATGTTCACCCGATCCTGAAAATTCATATAAAGGAATTTCAGTTACACAGAAATCATCTTTATTTTGTTTAAATAAAACGTCAATTTTCGAATGGTTTAAATAATATTGTTTGTTCAAGTATTGTCCTTAAAAGTGGTGGTTATTAAAAGGGCTTTCATAAGAGCCCTTCACTGTTTTAGCAAAAATATTTAATTCTACTTTATGTTTTTTTGCAATTTTTTCTATAATTTTTTTATTATTTTCTTTAAAAGAAAATAATATTTCATATTCTTCGCCTGAGGTAATAATATCTTCTTTTAAATCATAAAAGAATTCAAAACCCAAATTATTTGCTTTACTTAAACGCTCTAACTCAAAAACCAAACCATCTGAAATATCTAAAGCAGAATGAATATAAGGCACAATTTCATAAAAGAATGCAGCTTTTAACTTAGGTTTTATAAACTTAGATTTTGAAGGAATATTTCCATCATTTAGAAGAATTTCTAAATCTCTTTTACACTCACCCAAAGATCCTGTATAACACAAAAGATCATTTTTTTTTGTACCTGTGCGGTAAATTGCTTTTTTTGTTTTTGAAATAATAGTAATTGAAATATCAAGTTTTTCATTTACTATTGTATCTCCACCAATAATAGTAATACCATATTGTTTTGCAACTACCTTAAATCCACTTGCTAGTTCTTTTAAATCTTTTTTACTGTAGTTTTTTGGAATAGCTACAGATAAAAGTGCATATTTAGGAATAGCATTCATTACTATTGCATCTGAAATATTAACCAACATTGCTTTTTTTGCAATTTGTTTTAATGTAAACCATTTTCTTTTAAAATGTACATTTTCAAAAAATGCGTCCATGGAATAAACATCTTCACCAACTACGGCGGCATCATCACCAATGAAGTTATTTTCTTTCTTTGCTGGTATAAATTGTTTAATAAAAAAATCTTCTTTGTTCATAAAATGAATATTAGCATAACTAGCTAATGAAGCAACTTATTTTCTTTATGATAATAGTTATCATAAAGTTTTAATCTTCTTTTTTGTATACTCATTACTAAAAGGATAAAAAATGACAAAATATTTTAATATTGATAATATAGATTCAGATGCAAGTAAAGATTTAAAAAAGAAAAAAGAACAGTAGTTTTATATCTAGCAGGCATTTTATCGTCTACAAGCCTACCCCCCTTTCTTTAAATATTCATATTTTTACAGTAATCACTAGAGCTAAATCTTTCTCTTGATTTATTTTGTTTTTAATAAAGAAGCTAAATCACTGGGGAAAGGGAATACTACAGTGTTTGTTCTATCACTTGAAATATCATTTAAGGTTTGCAAATATCGTAACTGTATGGCTTGAGGATTTTGACTTATTATATTTGCAGCTTTTAATAAATTCTCACTGGCTTCTAATTCCCCTTTGGAATTAATTACCTTAGCTCTTCGTTCTCTTTCAGCTTCGGCTTGTTTTGCAATGGCTCTAATCATGCTTTCGTCCAAGTCAATATGTTTTATTTCTACATTAGAAATTTTTATTCCCCAGATATCTGTTTGTTTATCTAAAATTTCTTGAATATCCGCATTTAATTTATCCCTTTCGCTTAACATTTCATCTAACTCATGTCCACCTAGAACAGACCTAAGCGTTGTTTGAGCTAATTGACTCGTAGCACTCTTAAAGTTCTCTACTTGAATAATCGCTTTTTCTGGGTCTACTACTCTAAAATATAAAACAGCATTTACATGAACAGATACATTATCATGTGATATTACATCTTGAGTAGGAACGTCTAAAACAATGGTTCTTAAATCAACTCTTACTGTTTGTTGAACCAAGGGAATAATAAGTATTAATCCAGGCCCTTTTACTCCTGAAAACCTCCCTAGAGTAAAAACAACTGCTCTTTCATATTCTCTTAAAATACGAATAGATAAAGCCAAAAGAGCAAGAACAAAGATTAATATATATAAGATTATAAATGAAGTCATTTTATTCTCCTTATTTCTAATATTAAAGATTTTATATTTGTAATGATTGCTTTTTCTTTTATTTCTAAGTTATCTGCACTTATAGCATTCCAAATCTCACCATTACATGAAACTTTATAATTATTTTTACCAATTGAAAGTATTTCGACTTTTACACCAAGAAGGGTATTTATTCCACTAACAGGATCTTTTTTTCTTATCTTCAATAAAAATGCCATCAAAAAAACAAAAAAAGCCAAAGAAACAAGGGAAAAGGATATTATTAAAGAAGAAGATATATCTTGCCCCAAGGTTTCTTTATCAAATAACATAAAAGAACCCAAGGTAAAAGAAAGAAGTCCTACTAAACCTAAAATACCAAAACCAGAAATAAATACTTCACTTAACATAAAAGCAATTCCCAGTAAGATTAATAATAATCCAACATAAGAGAAAGGCAAAATGTTTAAAGCATACATTGAAAGTAGTGCAAAAAATGCACCAATAACACCTGGAAAAATAGACCCAGGATTCATCATCTCAAAGAATATTCCATACATTGCAAGTATTAAAAAAGCATACGCAAAACTGGGATTAGAGATAATCATTAATACTTTTGTTTTTAAAGAAGCTTCAAAAAATTTAAGCTCTACATCTTTTGTATTAATACGCACTATTTCTGCATTAATAACAACTTCTTTATTATCAACTTGTTTTAATAAATCCTTCACATCTACGGCAATAAAGTCAATTACATTTAATGCCAAAGCTTCTTTTGAAGAAATACTTTCTCCTTCTTTTACGGCTTTTATAGCCCAAGTAATATTTCTATCTTTAAATTCAGCAATACTTTTTATATAAGCAATTGCATCATTAATGACTTTTTTTTCCATAGCTGTTTTTGTATCTATTATTTTTTTACTAAGAGGCTCGTCTTTATCACCAACTTTTTCTCTTATTTTGGGAGCTTTTGGAGCTTGCATTAAATTAACAGGGGTGGCTGCTCCAATGTTACTACCTGGAGTCATTGCTGCAATATGAGAGGCATACATTAAATAAGTGCCAGCACTTGCTGCTCGTGAACCTTTGGGAGAGACAAACATGATTACAGGGATATGCGAATTTAAGATGTTTTGAATCATTTCCCTCATTGAAGTGGCTAAGCCCCCTGGAGTATCAAGTTCAATTAAAAGTAATGATGATTTGTTTTCTTTACTTTCTTTAAACGCATCACTTAGGTACTGAGCAGTTCCTGGTGAAATAGCATTATTTATTTTAATATGTGTTATTGTCGTTTGGGAGAAAAGAAAAGAGAAAAAAAAGAAAAAACAAAATATTACTTTCATTTTTGTTCCTTTTAAATATGTTTACTCTATATAATACTCCCAAGCTTCAAAATTTTAAATAAAATATTTTATTAGATTTAAAAATTAAACTAAATCCTAAGTGTCCATTTTTAATAAAATACTTAGGACTTTTGTATTTAATACAATTGAATCTGAAAGATTAAAGAAGATTGATTGAGAAAATAACGAATCTCTTACAAACTTTTTAAAATTATTATTGTATAATTCCGAAATTTCAATTTAGGAGAAATATAAATGCCAAAAATTAATAAATATATCGATATAGATACAATTGAGAGAGAAACTAAAAAAGATTTAATAGATAGACACTCACCATTCATTCACTGTGAAGAAAATGCACAAGCGGGTGAAATGTTTCAAGTTACTGTAAAAATGGGAAATGAATATTCTCATCCAGATGATTTTGATCATTATATTTCTAATGTAGCTTTATACAATGGTGAAACATTATTGGCAAGAGCTGATTTTGTTCCTGGTACATTAGGTAATGAAAAAAACCACGCTGAAGTTACTTTTAATATAGTTCCTACTTCATCTAAATTAAAATTAAGTGCACAAGCTTATTGTACTAAACATGGTGTTTGGGAAAGTACAATGAAAACAGTAGCAGTTAGTTAATATCTATACTTTATTAATGAGGAAAAGGGGAATCATCTGATTCCCCTTTTTTTTAGATTAATTTTCTTCAAAAAACTATCGATCTTAATATATTATGTCAATATAGCTTACCAATAAAATGAAAGAACTTTTATATTTAAAAGATGAACAAATTAAAGATTTAATCGAACAATTGTTTTATGCTTATAGAGAAACTTTTGCAGATCCTAATAAAATTTTAAAAAAGCACTCTTTTGGAATTGCTCATCAAAAAGTTATTCATTTGATAGAAAGGTATGAAGGAATAACCGTCTCTGGTTTGCTAAGAAAATTAAAAATTACCAAACAAAGTTTAAATCGAATTTTGAAAGATTTAATTAAAAACAAAAAAATAATTATGAAAAAAGGTGAATTTGATTCAAGGCACAGACATATTTTATTGAACGAAAGTGGAAAAAAGCTTTCAAATGAAATTTTTTTTGAACAAAAAAAAAGAATTTATAAAGCCTTAAAAAACTCAAATTCA
>CAJXWI010000227.1 GCA_913062735.1 uncultured Arcobacter sp. | reverse complement strand
CAAAGCGGCTTAATGCATTGGATTGCAAATCCTTGATCCCCGGTTCGATTCCGGGTGCCTCCTCCAATTCCTAATCTCAATCAATTTTATTTAACTTCACAACAACCGATAAAATCACTACTTATAAAGCTTTATTATGCTATCGTAGTCTCAATTAGTTTAACCCAAACTCACATTTATTGTGGGGATAAAATGGACTTAACCCCACAAGAATTATAGTTTATAACGGTTAGCCCCACAAAAGGACTCATATGCCTAAAGCAGTAAAGCCTTTAACAAATACAGAAATAAACAAAGCTAAACCTAAAGAGAAAAAATACTCTTTAAGTGATGGTGGAGGTTTGTATTTAATTGTTAAACCTAATGGTATTAAAACGTGGATGTACAGATATACTTATAATTATAAAAGAAAAGAAACTACATTTGATACCTATCCGAATGTTTCATTAAAAGAAGCAAGAGATAAACGAGACCAATCTATAAAACTACTAAATCAAGAAATAGACCCCATTACATATAAAAGAGAAGAAAAAGAAAAAAAGAAGATTGAAACAAGTAATACTTTTGAAAAAGTAATGTATGCGTGGTTGGAGCATGAAAAACCAAATACAAGCTATGAACAATATCAATGGAAAACAAATAGATTTGAAAAAGATGTATTACCATTTCTAATAGATAAACGTATGCGTACAATAACTATTCAAAATATTGTAACTGTCATAAAATCAAAAAACAATAAGGCTCCTGAAACTGCCTCTAAACTTTTTGGGTATCTTAAAAGTCTATTTTCTTTTGCAGTATTGCATGGATATTGTGCACGAAACTTATTATTAGAAATTAAAAAATCACATCTTATAACAAAAAGAACAGTTAAACACATGGCGAAGGTTACGGATAAAGAGATATTCAAAGAACTTGTAAACTCTATCTATAATTATCATGGTGGATATAGTATAAGAAACTGTCTGAAATTGGTTTTACATTTACCTTTAAGAGCCGAGAATCTTTGTGCTTTAAAATGGAGTGAGATAGATTTTGAAAAGAAACTTTTAACTATACCTCGAGAACAAATGAAATTAAAAAATCCAAACATAGATGATTTTAAAGTTCCTCTAACTGACGAAGTTCTAATAATACTAAAAGAGCAAAAAGAAGAACTACAACTTTACACCAATGAGTTAGATTATGTTTTCTTGGGTGCAAATAATAAAGACCACATTAACAAAGAAAGTCCAAATAAAGGTTTACAACTTCTAAGCTTCAATGATGAGAAGAAAGGTAGAAAAATAAGACTTCATGGTTTTAGAGGAACATTTAGAAGTTTGATTGATACATTAGATACTAAAGGACAATTTTCATTTGAAACGAAAGAGAGAGTATTAGATCATCATGAAAAAAGTAAAACAGTAAGAGCATATTCTCATAAAGGGGATTATCTTGAACATCTAAAAGAGTTATTAAACTTTTGGAGCAATTATATTTCAAGTTTGAGGGATTAGAATGGAAGACCTACAAAAAAAAAGTGAGGAAACTTTATCAATTTATAGAGAAAATTTGGATGATATTAAAAAAGAGTACAAATTAGAATATGACTTTGAATCAATTGAGCCTTTTCTTTCTGTATTTGATGAAGTTCCTCTAAAAGAAAGAGAGAAAATAATTGAGTATTTGGTTTTTATGATATGGGGTTATACAGATAGGAAAAAAAAAGGAACACAAAAAAAGTCTATTTCTGATCTTAAAAATAAAGTGATTAAATACCAAGAGTCTTTAAGAGAACTACATAACAGCGATGTGGTGAATGAGGTTGTATTTAGAAATGGCAGAAATTATTCATATGATGGCGAATATGACTATGATGAAGATTTTGATATTGACTCTGTTTTATGGCATTTATCTTTACCCTTACAAAAAAACTATTTAACTAATATTGAATTGTTGAAAGAGATAGAAGAATTTGAATTCATAAATAAGTATTTTAAAGATGAAGGTTTGCCTCCGAATTTAAAGAATAAATTTATGTCGGCGATAGGCTTTAAACTTATTGATCCATTAAAATTTATTGATGCTTATAGACCAAATAAGGAACATATCAAGAATACACTTTATACTTATGCTGAAAAATTTAATCTTAAAAAATATGAAATCAAACAATTAATTGATTGCATCTAAAATTATTAACCAAAATCTATAAACAAAATATCACTCATTTTGGTTAGTGTATAAAAAATAAATCCCATATACTTTCAATAGATTTAAATCAATATCACACAATCGCGATTGTAAATTCAAAAAAAGGATTTACTCAATGTCTGTAAATGAAGCATTCAAAGGTAACACTAAAAAGTATTATAGAGCTAAGGAGTTAGCTGAATTATTAGGAATAGGTTTGTCTACCGTATGGAGACATAAAAAACAGGGAAGAATAACTGCCTATAAAATAGGACTTGGTGTCACAGTATTTAATATCGATGAGGTCGAAAGAGATTTACTACAAGAGGTGTCTTATGAGTAAGAGACCAGAATTGATGCAATGGACAAAGAAAAAGATTAAAAGTAATCCGTATAAATATGGAGGAGATATTGGAAACCCTTCAATTATAAAAGAGTATTTAATGGAGACTAATCCTGGTGTAGAAATTGAAGATTTAACTATAGAGGCAATAAGTGAAAGTGTTGCAGTCAGTAGAATAAAAAATCAATTTTTAGAAAAAAATCCACAATATGATTTTAGAGAAAAGTACAAACCTAAAAGAAAATTTGTATTGAAGAAAGAAGATGAAGAATAATTTTTTTCAACGATTAAAAGAGAAGTTAAAAAACAGCTTCTCTTTGTCGTTTAAGTTTAAAATACATACCCCTTATATTCTAATCTCAATTAGTATCAGACCAAAAGAATACTTATATAGCCAAAACAAAGAAAAGAGCTGCACTCATAGTATTGGAACTTGTGTTTCGTATATAGGTTTAAGAAACAAGCTTCTTAATGTCTACTCTAAGATTACCCTATGAATACATATCAAGAACTACTAAACTTCATAAATGAATTTAACAAAAACAATGATGTAGAATTTGAGATTGATAGTATAAGAATAGAATTTAGTAAGCAGCATAAACTTAATGAGTTGAAACAGTTGGGTAATTGGAAAAGACTTTTAAAGAATTCTAACATACTTTATAAACTCAAAAATAGATTAGCAGTTGATGAGGTTACAAGTGCTTATCAATTAGAAAAACAAAATATCTATTTCTATAACAAAAAAGATGAAACTAAAAAGTATAGAAAAGCCGAGATGGTTATATTTGGTATGAAGCAATATCATAAAGAGCCTCCACCCCATAGTTTGGTAGAAAAAATTGTAAATATGCTCACATTCAAAACTTCTAAAGTAAATAGTAATATTGATGTATGTTTTGATATGAAGATAAAGCCCAAGATAAACAATCTAAAAGCTTTTTTTGAATTAAAACAATATAGGTCAAAAAGTGGAAAACTAACTGATACCTTTTATATAAATAGTACATACGATAATATGATTGAAAAGATTACTATTTATAATAAGGCATTAAAAAACAACTTAGATGGTACTTTATGGAGAATAGAAGCAAAGGTTTTGACACCAAATATAAAGTGTCTACAATTGCCTCTAAGTGAGTTTAAAAACGTAATTTCAATAGCAAAGGGATAATATGACTAAAGAGCAAGTAGAACAGAAGATAAAAGAGATTTTAGCAAAGGATAAGGTGTTAAGTAAAGTTAAGGTTGATATTAAATTTAAAATAAAAATGGGGAGATAAGGGGGAGGTTTTAAATGATAAAAGTGACAAAGGTTGCACTTCGAAATAGCAAGGTTACGACAAGGTCTAAACCTGACAAAACCTTACTTTAAAATTTAAAAATATTACAATTAGCAGCTTATATTTCCACTATAGTAAGAGTTGCAATTTCAAATTATTCCTGTTGAAAAATGTTGATACATTCCAGAATTAAGTCTTTTAGATGTTGATTAAGTAGACATTCCCTATTTATTTTAATATTAATTATTCTACAAATATAATAGCATTTTGATTTACTTTATATGTGACAATATAAATACAAATTAATTATTAATTAGGAGTTCGCTAAAATAATTGCTAAATTTTAATAACAAAGAAATATCTAATATTAATAAAGGAAAGAAAAGTGAAAAGAATAATATTGAGCATAATGCTAATGATAGGAAGTTTAAGTGCTGATTTAGTCAGTGATGGCTTCAAAGCTTATGAAAGTGGAGATAAGGGAAAAGCAATTCAGTTATGGATTGATGCTTGTAATGATGGAAAATCAAATGCTTGTAATAATGTAGGAATGTTATATGGTAATGGGGATGGAGTTGAAGAAGATAAAGAAAAAGCTCTTATTTTTAAGAACAAAGCTTGTGAAAGTGGACATATGAGGTCTTGTCACATAATAGGGGGCTTATATTTTGATGGTGACGGAGTTGATGAAGATAAGGAAAAAGCATCATTATTTTATAATAAAGCTTGTGAGGGTGGACTAATGAGTGGTTGTTATAGTTTGGGAGTTTTATATAATGATGGAGTAGGAGTGGTTCAAGATAAGGAAAAAGCTTCAATACTTTATGGTAAAGCTTGCAAAGGTGGACTAATGAAAAGTTGTTTTAATTTAGGAACTTTATATAGTAATGGAGATGGAGTCGCACAAGATAAAGAAAAAGCTTCAACATTTTATAATAAAGCTTGTGTAGGAGGAGATGTGCAAGGTTGTTTAAACTTAGGAGTTTTATATTATAAAGGTGAAGGTGTAAAAGAAGATAAATCTATGGCTAAGAAGTTATTTGGCAAAGCTTGCGATGGTGGTGACGAAACTGGTTGTAAAAATTATGGGATATTAAAAGAACAAGGTGTAAGTTAAAATATCTTCTTAGTAAATTTGATTAAACAATATGCGTGAATTATAGAGTTAGAAATATTTATTGTGGGGTTAGATGTGGGGCCAACTAAAAACTTATTATATATAAAGCTTTAATAGTAGTATATATACTAATATAAGTCGAAGGAGGGTGCCTCCAATTCCTAATCTAATAAAAATCAATATCATTCAATCTCCGTTACCTACACAACATATTCTACT
>CAJXWI010000226.1 GCA_913062735.1 uncultured Arcobacter sp. | reverse complement strand
GTATCTATTATTAAAGCTATTGCAAACAGGGGTTTTTATAAAGAGTTACGTTTGGAAGATACCAGTTTTACTTTTACTCAAGAAGAACTTTTAATTCAAAGTAAAACAATTCAACTTGATAAAGCGTGGAAAGTATCTAAGGTATTTACAGATTCTACTTATGGAAAAATTGAAAGAATTCAAGAAGATGACAATTTATTAGAAGAATTGGCTTCTTTAGAAAATGAAGAGTTTATACTAAACGATGAAAAAAACATTCAAGTGTATAATTTTACTCCAAGCAATGCCTATTTAAAAGGTGGAGATATTCCAATTAATTTTAGCCTAGAATTTGAAGGTGAAAAAAAAGAACTTAAAAGCATTATTACTATGAATAAAGTATTAGCCCAAGTATCTAGAAATGTGAAGTTTGATTATATTCCTCAGTGGTTTATTGATTCTTTTACCCTTGAAATGAAAGAACAAAAAAGTGAAATTTCAGATGGTTGGAATACAGCAGCTATTATTTATGTCTCTGCAAATCCTGGTGATGCCTATGCTAAATTATATGAACAAGCAAAAACAGCTGTTATTTATGCTCTTGTTGCTTTTATTATTTCAATGTCATTCTTAGTTTTCTTTTTACAATTTATTTTAAAACCTCTAAAAAACATAGAAAAACTGGCTAAAAACATTTCAGCTGGTGAATTTTCAAAAATCTCTAAACTTCCTTTTACCACTGAAATTAAAAATGTTGCCATTGCTATGAATGAAATGTCTGGAAAAATTGAAGGTATTATCAAAAAACTTAATAAAAATCTTGAGAATATGACAAAAAAAATATCTTTAGATGATTTAACCGCTTTGCCATTATTACAAACCTTTGAAACCGATATGAAAAAAATGTTTATTACAAAAACGGATGGCTATGTATTAAGCGTAAAAATAGATGACCTAAGCTCATTTGCAAAAAACAATTCATCTTCAGATGTAGATAAATTTATCAAAAAATTTGCAAGAATTTTAAATGAAGCTAAGAATCATTTTTCTTTTGAGATTTCTACTTATAGATTTTTTGGTTCTGAGTTTGCAATGATTGTTAAAAACAAAAATTCACAAAACATAAAAGAACTCACCTCTTATTTAAAAAATGAATTTGAAGCTTTTGGTAAAGAAGTAGATAAAAGTAATATTGCTTATATAGGAGCTACTCCTTTTAATCAAATAGGAACTACGCCTGAAATGTTAATTGCGGCTAATGAATCGTGTGAAGCAGCAAAACAATTGGGACCTAATGAAGCAATCATAAGAGATGAGAATGATTTAGCCCGTGATATGCTTTCATGGAAAGATTTAATTTTTGATATTATTGAAAACTCAAAATTTGAAGTAGGATACATAGGTGATGCTAAAGTATTAAATGGTACAAATACAGATACCCTCGTTATGCAAGAAGCGTTTACAAATGCAAAAGATAAAAATAATATGCAAATACCTATTGGAACCTTTGTTTCTATCGCTGAAAAGTATAATAAAATTATTGATTTTGATAAAGCTGTTGTAAATCAAGTTATAAATCACATAAAATACAGTAAAATTACCCACGATATATCAATTAACTTATCTCTTGATTCTATAAGTAATACTTTATTTATTGATTGGATTACAAGAACTCTAGAACAAAATACTAGTATTTCTTCTCAGCTTATATTTTCAATTACAGCTTATGGTGTTGCTAAAGATATTGATTTATTTAAACAATTTTCTCATAAAATCAATACGGCTGGGGGTAAAATTATTGTGAAACGTTTTGAGTCAAAATTTATTCCTCTTGATCGTATCAAAGATTTAAAAATTAATTACATACGATTAGCAAGAGATTATACTTCTGGAATCAATAAAGATGCAGGAAAACTTGCATTTGTTGAATCTATGCAAGAACTCTCCCATTTACTTAATATCAAAGTATACGCAGAAAACGTTAAAGATGATGATGATTTAGTTCTTATTAAAAAAATCAACCTCTATGCGGCAAGTAGGTAAATAAAGGTCTTTCTCATAGCTTTTGCTATGCTTGAGCCCACTTGTATTAAGAACTCGTTAATACTATTTTCTTATAATTACATAATTACTTTTATCTAGGATTACAATGTTCGAAAAAACCATTCGCTTTTTTATTAACAATTCAAGAATGAATTATTCTTTATTTTTTTTAGTTTTTGCCCTTGGTATTTACTCTTATATAAAAACACCCAAAGAAATCTTTCCTAATTTTGAATTAGATGTTATTACTGTAAATGGGTCATATTCTGGTGCATCTGTTGATATTTTAAATAAACTTGCGGTTAATGATCTTGAAAAAGACATTAAAAATATTGAAGGTATTAAAAATATTACCTCAGTAATTTCACCCTCAAGATTTACTTTAATTGTTGAACTTAGTCCTGGTACAAACAAATACAATAGTGCCAATAAAATGAAAGATGTTGTTAGTAATTTAAAAAGCTCCCTACCTGCTGATATGGATGAGCCCAGTGTAAATATTATAGAAATTAAAAGAGATATAATAGAATTAAGTATTACCTCTTCAAAATTAAATGTACTTGAAATTAAAGAAATAGCAAAAGAAGCAAAAAGTAAAATTTTGGAGCTTAAACACATAGCAGAAGTATCTATGTATGGTGACTCTGATAGATATTATGAATTATTAATCAATGAAAAAAAACTCCTTGCCCTTGATATTAATAAAGATGTTTTATATCAAGCAATTGCAGGCCTTTCGTATATATTTCCTTTGGGTAAAATTGAAGGAGAAAAACACTATTTTTTATCTACGTATAATGGAGCAAAAAATAAAAAAGAACTTGAAAACTCTCTTTTAAAACTGGGAAATAAATATATTTATTTAAAAGACATAGCCCAAGTAAATAAGCGTTATGAAGACACATCTACTTTATTTTCAATTAATGGGAACAATGCTTTAAATCTAAAAATAAAAATGAGTAATACTGGAAACTCAATTGTTCTTGCCAAAGAAATCAAAGAAACAGTAGCGCAACTTCAAAAAGAAAATACGGATATTACTTATATTTTAAGAGATGATAATTCAACAAGAATCGTTGATAGGCTAAATATTGTTATTTCTAATATTATTCTAGGAATTATTCTAATAACTGTTTTAGTTGTTTTTTTAATTAATACCAGAATGGCCATTATTATTGCCATTGGAATTCCTACTTCTTTTGTAATGGGCGCTATCTATTTTTATTTTTTCGGCTATACCATTAATATGATTTCTTTAATTGGTGTTATGATAGCTATTGGAATAGTTGTTGATGATGCTATTGTTGTAAGTGAAAATATACAACAACACATAGAAAATGGTATGGAACCTAAAGAGGCTGCAGTAATTGGTGCAAAAGAGATGGCTAAACCAGTAACCATTGCATCACTAACTACCTTATTTTCTTTTATTCCCATGCTTTTATTAAGTGGAACTATGGGGGAGCTTTTAAAATTAATTCCCATTGCTTTTTCCTCATTAATTTTTGCTTCTTTAATTGAATCTTTTATCTTTTTACCAATTCATGCAGCCCATACCTTAAAAAAAGGTGCAAAAGTTCTATCATGGAAAAGAGCAAATGAAATATATTCTAAGCTAATTCATTTTTTTATGACGTGGAAAAAGCCCTTTTTGGCTCTTTTTATTATTTTCATTCCTTTATTAATATATACATTAATTGATAATTCTAAGTTTCATATGTTTCCCAGATTTGATAGCAGTAAAATAAATATTACACTTAAAGCAGATGTAAATACTACCTTGGAACAATCTTATAAAATAGTTCAAAATATTGAAAAAGATTTATTAAAAGAAAAAAAGAATTTTTTTATTAAAGAGGTTTCTTCTGTTGCAGGATATAGGCGTGACAATGGAGGAAATTCGGAACGTTATCCTTATGTTATGTATATTACTATTGAGTTAGAAAAATTAAAAGCAATGAATTTTGTGGATAAATATATCACGCCTTATTTAAGTTTTTATTACAATAAAGAAAATAGAATCAGAGATGAGAAGTCTTTTGTTGTTGCTAGAAAAGTAAAATCATGGTTAAAAGAACAAAAGTACAAGAATCAATATAATTTAAGTGATATATCTGTAAAAGAGCGTAAGGTAGGTCCTGTAAAAACAGATTTAGAAATTGCTTTTAATTCAAGTAATTATTATAAGAGTGTTGCTCATATTGATAAAATTACAAACTATATAAAAAAACTTGAGGGGATAAAGAATGTAGCATCATCTGCTAACTTTGGAATAGAAGAGATTAAATTAAAAGTAAATGCTTATGGAGAAAGTCTTGGCCTTAATGAATATACCTTAGGTACAAAAATATCCAATATCTATTTGTCAAAGAAAAAAACGGTTTTATTTGATGAAGAAGGTATGCTTGATTTAAAAATACAATCCTTAAATAAAAATGAAAAAGATGGTTTAGAAAATCTTATTATTGAAATAGAAGATTCTAAATACGTAAGGCTTAGTGAAGTAACAAGTTTTGTAAAAATAAAATCCTTTGAAAGCTTATTAAAAGAAGATGGAATCGTTAATTTCTTTTTATATGCGAATGTAAACAGTGAAATAATAACAGCCAGTGAATTAATAGAAAAAATCACTCCCCTTCTTAATGAAGCAAAAAAAGATGGAATCAAGCTTAGTTTTAAAGGAGAAGAAGAAAAAAAAGAAGAACTAAAAAATGATATGCTTCTTGCAAGTGCCCTTGCTTTGGTTTTAATATTTTTATCTATGTTGTATTTATTTAATTCTTTTAAAAATACCTTTATTCTAATGTCAGTAATACCTTTTTCAATTTTGGGCGTGTTAATTGGACATAATGTTCTTTCTTTAAACCTTAGTTTACCTTCAATCATTGGAGGCCTTGGGCTTGCTGGTGTAGTTATTAATGATGGAATTATAATGATGACGTTTTTAATTAAAGCTAAAAATATTGAAGAGGTTTTTTATTATTCTGCCAAACGCTTTAGACCTATAGTATTAACAACGATTACAACAATAATAGGTCTTTGTACCTTAATGTTTTTTCCAACTGGCCAAGCAGCTATTTTTCAACCCATGGCTATTGCTTTAGGCTTTGGACTTGCTTGGGGGACAGTACTTAAT